>DATIMX010000434.1:0-23470 GCA_035474935.1 Geodermatophilus sp.
GGGGCCGGTCCTCCGCCGCGTCCCGGGGAGGCCGCCCCGGCGCCGCGCGGCGCGGTCGTCGTCACCGGACGGTGCGGCCGGACCCGCCGGGTCCCGGGTCGTAGCCGTCGTCCCACACGACGGCCGACGAGCCCGGGGCGCCGGGGGCCGTGCGCGACGCGCCGCACAGGAGGGCGAGGTCGTCACGCAGCCGGGCGACGTCGATCCTCAGCCGGCGCGCGTCCACCGAGTCCCCGAAATACCGGGCGAGCGGGGTGCACGCCGCCTCGAGGTCGTCGACAGCCCGGCGGGCCGCCGCCACGTCCTGCTCCAGGGACATCCCTGCCTCCAGGTGCCGGTCACACCGCCGCGGGGGCGGTGCAGCGAAGTCGACCACGGACCCGCGGCGGGCGGAAGGACTTCGGCGGCGGGCGTCGCAGGCGGCCTAGCATCGGCGCCCGTGCGGCCCTTCCTCCTGCTGGCCTCGCGGCCCGAGGACGAGGCCGCGGACGACGAGTACGCCGCCTTCCTCCGCGCCACCGGTCTGGAGGAGCACCAGCTGCGGCGGATCCGCCTGGAGGCCGGGCCGCTGCCGCCGCTCGACCTCGACGACTACGCCGGGGTGTTCCTCGGCGGTGGACCGTTCAACTCCAGCGACCCGGCCGAGGGCAAGTCCGCCGTCCAGCACCGGGTCGAGGCGGAGCTGTCGGGGCTGCTGGACGAGGTCGTCGCCCGCGACCTGCCCTTCCTCGGCGCCTGCTACGGCGTCGGCACCCTCGGTGTGCACCAGGGCGGGGTGGTCGACCGCACCCACGGCGAGCCGGTCTCCTGCGTGCCGGTGACGTTGACCGACGCCGGCCGGGCGGACCCACTGCTGGCGGGCATGCCCGAGGTTTTCGACGCGCTGGTCGGGCACAAGGAGGCCTGCCGGGTGCTGCCGCCCTCGGCGGTGCTCCTGGCGACCTCGGCGGGCTGCCCGGTGCAGATGTTCCGGGTCGGCCGCAACGTCTACGCCACCCAGTTCCACCCCGAGCTCGACGTCGCCGGCGTCGTCACCCGGGTGCGGGTCTACCAGCACGCCGGCTACTTCCCGCCCGCGGAGATGGACGAGCTCATCACCCGGGTCAGCCAGGCGGTGGTCACCGAGCCGAGCCGGCTGCTGGCCAACTTCGTCGCCCGGTACGCCTGACCGGCCCCGCCCTTCTGCGGACCACCGACCGCGGGGGAGACTGCGAGCGCGCACGGGCCGCCCGAGCCCGGAGCCCGGTGCACGGGGGCCGAGGGAGGTGCCATGGGTCGAGCGGCGGTGGCCCCGGACGGCGGCCTGCGCATGGGCACGCCCCAGGGCAGGTGGGTGCTGCTCACCACGGTGCTGGGCTCGAGCCTGGCGTTCCTCGACGCCACCGTGGTCAACGTGGCCCTCGAGCGGATCGGCACCGACCTCCACGCCGGCTTCTCCGGCCTGCAGTGGACGGTCAACGCCTACACCCTCACCCTGGCCTCGCTGATCCTCATGGGCGGCTCCCTCGGCGACCGGTTCGGACGGCGGCGGGTGTTCATCGTCGGTGTCGTCTGGTTCGCCGGCGCCTCGCTGCTCTGCGGCCTGGCACCCGACGTGCGGACCCTCATCGCGGCGCGGGCCCTGCAGGGGGTGGGGGGAGCGCTGCTGACGCCCGGCAGCCTGGCGATCATCTCGGCGTCCTTCCACGGCAGCGACCGCGCTGCGGCGGTCGGTGCGTGGTCGGGGCTGAGCGGGGTCGCGGGAGCGATCGGGCCGTTCCTCGGCGGCTGGCTGGTGGGGTGGAACTGGCGGGCGGTCTTCCTCGTCAACCTGCCGTTGGCCGTGGTGATCGTCGCCGTCGCCGCCCGGCACGTGCCCGAGTCGCGGGACCCGGAGGCCATGCAGCGGCTGGACTGGGCCGGGACGGGGCTGGTCGCCGCGGGCCTGGGCTGCCTCACCTACGCACTGACCGCGGCGGGGGAGCCCGGGGGTGGCACGGCATACCTGGCCTGGGGCGCGGTCGGGATGGTCGCCCTCGTCGCCTTCGCGCTCGCGCAGCGCCGCTCCACCTACCCGCTGGTGCCGCCCGCCCTCTTCCGGGACCCCCAGTTCAGTGCGGCCAACGCCGTGACGCTGCTGGTCTACGCGGCCCTGGGGGCGTTGTTCGTCCTGCTCGTGCTCCAGCTCCAGGTCGTCTCCGGCTTCTCCCCGCTGCTCGCCGGCACCGCCCTGTTGCCGGTCACCGTGTTGATGCTGGTGTTCTCCGCCCGCGTCGGGGCCCTGGCCCAGCGGATCGGTCCGCGCCCGCTGCTGACCGCCGGTCCGCTGCTCGCCGCCGCAGGGGTGCTGCTCATGCTGCGCATCGGACCCGACGCCTCCTACGTCACCGACGTGCTCCCTGCCACGGTCACCTTCGGCGCCGGGCTGACCCTGCTCGTGGCGCCCCTGACCGCGACGGTGCTGGACTCCGCCGCCGACCGCTACGCCGGCGTCGCCTCGGGCGTGAACAATGCCGTCGCCCGGGCCGCCGGGCTGCTCGCGGTCGCCGTGGTGCCCGTCGCAGTCGGGATCACCGGCGACGCGTACACCGACCCCGCGGCTCTCGACGCCGGCTTCCGGACGGCGATGCTCCTCTGCGCCGGGCTGCTGGTCGCCGGGGCGCTCGTGGCCGCCGTCCTCGTCCGCCGTCCGCTGGGCGTCGAGCAGCCAGGGCAGGCCAACCGCATCCCCCTGGAGGAGTGCCTGCACTGCGGCGTCACCGGGCCCCAGCTGTACCCGGAGGAGCCGAGCACGACGGCGGGGGAGACGCCGCGGTGAGCACGAGCGCCATCCAGCAGTCGACGTCCGGCGGTCGGGGTCTGCTCGCGCGGGTCGCCCCGCTGCGGCAGCGGTTGCGAACCGAGGCCGGGGGCGCCGGGCTGCTGCTCGCCGCCACCCTGGTCGCGCTGTTGTGGGCCAACTCCCCCTGGGGCGCCACCTACGACGCCTTCTGGCACACCGAGTTCGCCGTCCGGTTCGCCGGTGCCGAGCTCGCCCTGAGCCTGCAGCACTGGGTCAACGACGGCCTGATGGTGTTCTTCTTCTTCGTCGTCGGGCTGGAGATCAAGCGCGAGCTGGTGCTGGGTGAGCTCACCGACCGGCGGCGGGCCGCGGTGCCCGCGCTGGCCGCACTCACCGGCCTGGCGGTGCCGGCGCTGCTCTACGTCGCGTTCGCCAGCGGTGGCGAGGCGGCCTCGGCGTGGGGTGTGGTCATCTCCACCGACACCGCGTTCCTGCTGGGCGTGCTCGCCCTCGTGGGGCCGGCCTGCCCGGCGCAGCTGCGGCTGTTCCTGCTCACCCTGGCCGTCGCCGACGACGTCGGGGCGCTGACGGTGATCGCGCTCTTCTACACCGAGGACCTCGCCGTCGGCCCGCTCGTCCTGGCGCTGCTCGGGCTGGCGCTCATGGTCGGCCTGCCCTACCTCAACGTCTGGCGTGGGCCCGCCTACCTGGTGCTCGGCATCGCTGTCTGGGTGGCGATGTACCTCTCCGGCGTCCACCCCACCCTCGCCGGGGTGGTGATCGCCCTGTTCACCCCGGCCTACGCGGCCCGCCGGGACGAGGTGGCGGACGCCGCCCGGCTGACCCGGGCCTACCAGCAGTCGCCCAACCCGGAGTTCGCCCGCGCCGCCCGGCTCTCGATCGACCGGTCGGTGTCGACCAGCGAGCGGCTCCAGCAGCTCTGGCAGCCGTGGACCAGCTTCGTGATCGTCCCGGTGTTCGCCCTGGCCAACGCCGGCGTCCCGCTGACCGGCGAGACGCTGCGCACCGCGGCCACCTCGCCCATCACCCTCGGCGTCGTCGCCGGTCTGGTGCTGGGCAAGCTCGTCGGCATCCTGCTCGGCACCGGCCTCGCGGTCCGGCTGCGCCTGGGCGAGCTGGCCCCGGGGCTGACCTGGCTGCAGCTGGCCGGCGGAGCCGCGCTGTCGGGCATCGGCTTCACCATCTCGCTGTTCATCGTCGACCTCGCCTTCGACGACGAGGCGCTGGCCGACCAGGCGCGGGTCGGCGTCCTGGTCGCCTCGGTGCTGGCCGCGCTGCTGGGCTGGGCGCTGTTCCGGGTGGCCGACCGCCGTCGTCCTCCCGGTGCCGGCAGCCGCCCGGTGCTGCTCGACCCGCCGGTGGACCCCACCCGCGACCACATCCGCGGCCCGGCCGACGCGCCGCTCACCCTCGTCGAGTACGGCGACTTCGAGTGCCCGTTCTGCGGCCGCGCCACCGGGACGGTCGAGGAGCTGCGCGAGCGCTTCGGCGACCGGCTGCGCTACGTCTTCCGGCACGTGCCGCTGGTCGACGTCCACCCGCACGCCCGGCTGGCCGCCGAGGCCGCCGAGGCGGCGGGCGCGCAGGGGCGGTTCTGGGAGATGCACGACCGGTTGTTCGCCGGCCAGGACCGGCTGCTGCCGACCGACCTGCTGGAGTACGCCGCGGCAGCCGGGGTGGACGTGTCCCGCTTCGCCCGCGACCTGGGGTCGAGCCGGTTCGCCCGCCGGGTCGAGGAGGACGTGGAGTCGGCCGAGGCCAGTGGCGTCACGGGCACTCCGACCTTCTTCGTCAACGGCCGTCGGCACACCGGGCCGTTCGACACCGACTCCCTGACCGCCGCGCTGCTCGCCGCCGCTGGGGAGGAGGAGCTGCCGCCGTCCGGCGACGACGGACTGGCCGGGCTGGTGGTGCCGGCGCTCGGCCAGCGGCGCGGTCAGTACCGCCCCGAGGCGGACGACGTGCCCGCGGATGTGCCGGCCGACCTCCCCGAGAGCCCCGACCGGGACGGCGCCTTCCCCCGGCTGACCGACGAGCAGGTCGCACTGGTCGAGCGCTCGGCCACCCGGCTGCACTGCGCGCCGGGCGACACCCTCTTCCGCGAGGGCGACGCCGGGTACGCCTTCCACGTCGTCGTCTCGGGGACCGTCGCCATCGTGGAGGACCTCGGCCGGGCCTCCCAGCGGGTCATCGCGGTGCACGGGCCGCACCGCTTCCTCGGCGAGCTCGACCTGTTCAGCGGCCAGCCGGTGTCGCTCACCGCGTTGGTGCTGCAGCCGGCCGAGGTGCTGCGCGTCGAGCGCGAGCAGCTGCGGGCCGTCTTCACGGCTGACCCGGCGCTCAAGGAGATGGTGCTGCGGGCCTTCCTGCTGCGCCGCTCCAGGCTGCTCGAGCTCGCCGCCGACCTGCGCATCGTCGGCCGGGGTGGGTCACCGGACAGCCGGCGACTGCAGGAGCTGGCCCGCAGCCACCGGCTGGCGGCCGGCTTCGTCGACCTGGACGCCGGCGGCGACGGCGCGGCGGTGCTCGCCGAGCTGGGGGTCACCGAGGACGACCTGCCCGTGGTGGTGTGGCGGCGCGGAGAGGTGCTGCGCAATCCGAGCGACGACGAGGTCCTCGCCGCGGTCGAGTCGGGGGCCTGAGCTCCGCTCAGGCGGGGACGCGCTCGTCGTCCAGCAGGTGGCGGCCGAGGCGCAGCCGGGTCAGCACCCTTTGCAGCTCGGGGGAGGCGCCGCACAGCGTCAGCCGCCGGTCGTGCCGCAGCAGGCGGCGGTAGGCCGCGCCGATGGCGCGCAGCCCGGTGTGGTCGGTCACCGTGACCGCGGCGACGTCGAAGACCCACCGCCGCTGCTCGGTCAGCAGCAGGGCGGACACCGCCGAGTGCAGCGCGCGGACGGTGCGGGAGTCCAGCCGGCCGGCCGCCGTCAGGCGACCGGCGGCGACGTCGATGTCGATGAGGAGGGCTCCGGCCGGGGGAAGCGGCGGGAGGGGCAAGCGATCACCTCGGGAGGCGTGCACGAGGCGACGGGAACCGGCGACTGTGCTGCGGGACGAGCGACGGGCCGGCGTCTGGACCCGCGCGGAGCATAACCGGAACGAGGTCGTCTCGACAACGGATCCCCGGCCCCGGTGCGCCTGCGGGGAGCCGGTGCGGGGCTCCTCGCAGGTGCGTCAGCGCTGCGCCAGGGAGGCGGCGGCGGTCTCCCGCAGGTGGTCGTGCACACCGTCGACCGCGACGGCACCGGGCAGGAACCGCTTGGGCAGCTTGGCCACCATCGTGTAGTTGGTGTCGACGACGTTGCCCGCGGGCGCCAGGCCGGCCTGGCTGACCAGTTGCAGGGCGTCGAGGGTGTCCCAGTCGGTGAGCTCGGCCGCCCAGGTGACCAGGTCGTGCTGGCTGATCCGGAAGGCGTCCTCCAGCGGCCGGACCGAGCCGGTCGCCATGAGGTGCTCGTCGGTCTCCAGCCGCGGCCAGGCAGGCGCGCCGCCCTTCACCAGGTCCACGACGACGACCGTGCGCATGGCCGCCTCGACGGCGGTGCCGCACACCTCGCCCTCGCCCTGCCGGCAGTGACCGTCGCCGATGGAGAGCAGCCCGCCGGGGCGTTGACGCCGAAGTACAGCGTTGCGGGGGCCTGGGGCTCGGAGCGGGTCGACGCGCTGACGCGTGCGCTGGCCGCCCTCGAGGACGGCGACTGACTCAGTCGGTGGCCGGCGGCAGCAGCCGCGGCATGAACACCTCGTCGATCGGGCGCGGACCGACGTACTGGCGGCAGGTGCACGGCACCCACTGGTGCCCGGACCAGCGGCCCCGCTTGTCGTACGTGTCGCGCCGCAGCTCGGCGTAGCAGGTGTTGGTCTCGGTGTCGTGCTGGCTGAGCGTGTGGCCGCACCCGCACAGCGGCGCGGGCGGCGCCGGAGGAGGAGTGGGCCGGCGGCGGCTCAGCCGGCCGCCGAGGAAACCGGCCGCGAGCAGCGCTGCACCGACCAGCAGGCTGACAGGTTCCACCGACGTGCTCCTCTGCGCTCGCGACCCCTCGACGGTAGCGCGCGCGAGGAGCCGCCGGTGACCTCACCCGGTGCGCTCAGCCCTCGCGCTTGCCGCGACCGCTGACCGCGTCCCGCAGGTGGTCGATGAGGCTGGCGAGCGGCCCGGCGACCGTGCGGACGGCGCCCTCGTTCGGCGTCATCGGGTGCGGCCGGGTGGGCGCCATGGCCTTGACCCGCTCGACGTCCGCAGCCATCTCCACCAGCTGCTCGCGCGTGAAGGCCGCCCGGAGCTCGGTGAACATCCGGCCCTCCTCGTGCTCGACGTGGTGCCGGATCTCGCGGATCAGCGTGGCCACCTCGGAGTCGAACTGCGGGTCGCCGGGGTCCATCCGCTCGAGCCGCTTCATGGTCTCCTCGGCCTCGGCGTGCTCGTGCTTGGAGTGCTCGGCCTCCTCGCGGTCGACCTGCTGTTCGACCTTCGGGTAGACGCGGGTCTCCTCGGCGACGGAGTGCTTGACGAGGCCGATGGTCACCTCGTCGACCAGTTCGCGCTTGCGGCGCAGGACGTCGGGGTCGCTCTGCCCGAACAGGCCCTCGAGCTCGGTGAAGATGCGGTCGAACTCGCGGTGGTCGGCGCTGAGCAGGTCCACCACGTCGCGCTGGCTGTCGGTCTGGGTCACGGCTCGCTCCTCGGGGCTGCGGGGACCCCTGCTGGGTTCCCCCCGGTCGCGACGGACACACCCCCTGCCGCCGTCCGGCGTGACCTGTTCGTGTTGTTTTGCCAGTGTGAGGCAGGGCACAGCTCAGTCGTGCAGTCCTATGCAGTGGGATTCGCCCGGCCGGACCGCTGGTCCCCGGGTCGCCCGACCGAGCAGAGCAGACCGTGGCACGCCGTCGAGGCCCACCGGCCGCCGACGGAGCTCGACGGCGAGGTGGAGCTCGCCGTGTGCGGGGCGATCGTGCAGGTGTGGGGTACGCAGGACTGGCGGCGCGTCAGCGTCGGCCGGACGGCGTGCCCGGAGTGCCGTGAGCTGACGTCGGTGGTGCGGCCCCTCAGCCGGGTCGGCTGAGCGGGCCGGCACCTCCCGCTCGTCGCGTCAGCGGCGCTCGGGCCGTCGTCCGCTGATCGCCGAGAGCCCGGTGATCTCCCGCCCCACGATCAGCGCCTGCACCGAGTCGGTGCCCTCGAACGTGAAGACGGCCTCCATGTCGGCGTGGTGGCGGGCCACGTGGTGGTCGATCAGGATCCCGTCACCGCCGAGGATGTCCCGGGCGTCGGCGACGATGGTCCGGGCCTTGGCGGCGTGGTTCATCTTGGCCAGCGACGCCATGGCCGCGGTCATCCGGCCGGCGTCGGCCAGCTTGGACAGCCGCCAGCACATCAGCTGCATCGCGGTGATCTCGGCGAGCATCCGGGCCAGCTTGTCCTGCACCAGCTGGTAGCCGGCGATCGGCTGGCCGAACTGCTCCCGGCGCAGCGCGTGCGCCAGTGCCAGCTCGTAGGAGGCGGTGGCCAGCCCGAGCGCCCGCCAGGCGACGGTGTAGCGGGTGCGGTCGAGCACCCGCGAGACGTCCTTGAAGCTGTGGCAGTTGGCCAGCCGGTTCTCCGCGGGCACCCGGACGTCGGTCAGCGTGATCTCGGCCTGCCACACCGCGCGCAGCGCCGTCTTGCCGGTCATCACGCGGGCCTCGTAGCCCGGCGTCCCCTTGTCGACGACGTAGCCGCCGACCGCGCCGTCCTCACCGCGGGCCCAGATGAGGACGTGGTCGGCGATGCTGCCGTTGCCGATCCACTTCTTCTGCCCGTTGAGCACGTAGGAGTCGCCGTCGCGGCGGACGGAGGTCTCCAGGCCGACGGCGTCCGAGCCGTGGGCGGGCTCGGTGAGGCCGAAGGCGCCGACCTTCTCCAGCCGGGCCATGGCGGGCAGGTAGCGCTCGCGCTGCTCCTCGTCGCCGAGCATGGCGATCGACTGCATGGCCAGGAAGCTGTGGACGCCGTTGAAGGTGCCGACGCTGCCATCGGCGCGGGCCAGCTCGGCGGCCACCAGCCCGGCGGAGACGTTGCTCATCCCCGGGCAGCCGTAGCCCTCGATGGTGCCACCGGCGATGCCGAGCTCGGCGAGCTTGGGGACCAGCTCGAAGGGGAACTCGGCGCGCTCCCAGTACTCGTTGATCCGCGGGGTGACCTCCTTCTCGCAGAAGGCGCGCACGCGGTCGCGGATCTCGATCTCCTCCGGCTCGAGGAGCTCCTCCAGGTCGTAGAAGTCCGGGCTCGACTCGCTCATGGCACCGACGCTACGACTGCGCGGCTCCCGCCGCCCCTCCCACGCTCCCCGTCCCCGCCGCGCGGACGACCCCCGGCGGTGGCGCGCGTCCTGTCCCGCAGCGGGTCACCAGCGCGGCGCTGACCCCACGGTTCGCTCCTCCGCGGCGCACCGGCCGACCCGCGCCACGCCTGGTGCTCCGGCGCTACCCCGGGGGCGCCGACCCGTCGGGGACCGTGCCGTCGAGGGTCGTATCCGAGGGCTGCCTGCCCTGGCCGGTGGTCCCCTGATCGGGGGTGGTGCTGGCGGCAGGGATGGGACCGGCGGGGGTGGTGCTGGCGACAGGGGTGGCACTCGCGGCAGAGGGCGACGCCTCGGGGCTTGCGGCGGGGGTGGTGCTGGTTGCGGGGGTGGGACCGGCGACGGAGGGCGACCCCTCCGGGCTGGAGCCGGCGGAGGGCGTGTCCTGATCGACCGGGCTCCCGTCGTCCGATCCGGTGGTCGCGGGCGTGGCCGACGCGGGGGAGCCAGTCCCCGTCTCGCTCCCCGGTGTCGGTGCGCGCGGGTCCTGGTCGGCCTGGTCGGCCGCCGCCTCGGGGGAGAAGTCGAGGGCCGCCTGGACCGCATCCGGATCGGTCGGTCCGTCCTCGTCGCCGGAACTGCCCTGCGGCCGCTGGACGGCCACGGTGCCGTCCTGTGTCTGCCGGACGATGACGAAGTCCTCCACGACGGCGGGAGCCGGCCGGACCACGGTCACGGGCCGGCTCTCGAGCTCCGGCCACGTCTGTCCCTCGTAACGCGCCCGGCTCCGCGGAGCGGGATCGTCGAGCGGATTGCCGCAGGAACACCGCACCCGCGGCACGCCGCGGTCGTCGACCAGCACCGCGGTCCCGGCCTGCAGGACGGATTGGAATGCCCTCGCCCGCCCGTCGCGGTGCCCGTGGTTGGTGACGGCCGTGTCGGCGCGGAGCACGACCGGGGTGAGCGACACCAGGAACGGTCGGATGTCCTCGCGCTGGATGCCCTGTGCGCCGGCCCAGCTCGCCGCCGTGGCCGGGTGCGCCTCGAGGTAGGTCGCCAACTCGCCGGAGTCGCAGGCCTCGGCGCCCGTGCCGCCGTACAGCCCCACCGTGTCCCCGGACACGGGCACGTCCGCCGGTGGGCGAGCCGTTCCGTCTCCGGGGCTGCTGCCGCCCACCACGGACGGACGGGTCGCCGGTGACCCGCGTGCCGCGTCCGCACCCGGTGGCACGAACGGGTCCTCGCCGGTGGCGGTCGCGGGCTCGGCCTCGACCCGCACGGCGTCGACCGACTGCAGCAGGTCGACGCCCACCGCGACAGCTCCTGCCGCGAGGACCAGGAGGGCGACGAGGAGCGCCTGCGGCACCAGGCGTCGCGACCGACGACCCGACCCGGGCCTCCTGACCGACGCGCCGTTGGTCGCCCTGGCGGCAGGAGCCGGCGGGGGGAGGTCCACCGACACCGTCACCGCGGCGGCCGAGCGGGTGTCCCGGGGACCGCGCAGGGCTGCTGCTGCGGCGGCGGCCAGGTCACCGGCGCTCTGGTAGCGCCGGTCCGGGTCCTTGGCCATGCCGCGTGCCACGACGTCATCGAGGCTCGCCGGGACGGTCGGCACCCGCTCCGACGGCCTCGGTGGCTCCCGGCTCAGATGGGCGTACATCAACGCGGCGATCTCGTCGGCCTGGAACGGCGGGAGCCCCGTGAGGGTCTCGTACACCAGGCAGGCCAGGGAGTAGACGTCGACCCGGTGGTCGGTGGGGCCGCCGAGGAGCCGCTCGGGCGCGATGTAGTCGATGGTCCCGACCGTCGTCCCGGTCGTGGTGTGCGATCCGTTGCCACCCATGGCGGCGGCCACCCCGAAGTCCGCCAGGTAGCAGTGCGGTCCGTGGCCGTCGTCGGCGAGCAGGACGTTGGACGGCTTCACGTCCCGGTGCACCAGGCCGGCCCCGTGAGCCGCGTCGAGCGCGGCGGCCACCTGGCCGATGACGGCGACGGCGCGGACGGGTGTCATCGGCCCCTGAGCCGCCAGTACCTCCCCGAGGTCCCTCCCGTCGACCAGCCGCATGTCGAGGTAGAGCCGACCCTCGATCTCGCCGAAGTCGTGGATCGGGATCACGTGCGCCTCGGTGAGCTGCGCGGCCCGCCGGCACTCCGACAGGAACCGCGCCCGTGCCCGCTCGTCAGCGACGAACTCCGGGCGCAGCCGCTTGAGGGCGACCATCCGTCGACGCACCGTGTCGTGTGCGCGGTGGACCTCACCCATGCCCCCGCGGCCGAGGAGTTCCCGGAGTTCGTAGGGGCCGAAGAGCTCCACGACCATGATCGCCGTCCAGGGGTCGGAGGCGCTGCCTGACCCGCTGGTCCGCGGGGCGGCCAGTCTGGCTCCGCCGTCGGGACCGTGTCCAGGGTCGGCGGACCCGGCCGTCTCGCCCGGGACGGACCCGCGCTCCCGGCTGCTCAGCGCCTGTGTCGGCGCCGACGTGGCTCGTGGCGCCCCAGCACCATGCCCACCAGGACGACCAGCAGGAGGACCATGCCGCCCAGGACGAGCACGTCCGCGAGCCAGGTCGTGGCGCTGTGCCGCCACAGCGGATCGTCCGTCGACGGCTGGGTCACCCGCAGGTCCATCGTCACCGCGCCCATGGCGTAGGCCCACCGCGAGGGGACGGCCCAGGAGAGCTGCTCGAGCCCCGTCCGTCCTGCGAGGCCGAACAGCCCGCCGGACAGGATGAACTGCACCATGACCACCACCACGAGCAGGGGCATGCCACGGTCCGCGTTGCTGATCACCGCGGAGATGACGAGTCCCACCACCATGGAGGCGACGGTGACCGCCACGACCGCGAGCGCGACCTCCAGCCGGCCCCAGGGGAGCAGTAGCGCGCCGTCCGGACCGGGCCTCCCCACCATCGCGAGCGCCGCGAACGCCGCGGCCTGGACGGTCGTCACCACCGCGAGCACGGTCACCTTGGCCGCCACGTACGCCACGCGCGACAGCCCGATCGCACGCTCCCGCTGGTAGATGCTGCGCTCCTTGACCAGCTCCCGGACCGAGCTGGCCGTGCCCATCAGCGCGCCCCCCAGGATCAGCACGAGCAGGAGTTGACGGGCCTGCACCGGATTGGCCCCCGCGACGGAGAGCCCTCGGGGCGCGGTCATGGTGTGGGCCAGGCCGCTCAGCAACACCGGCAGGAGGCCCAGGAACGCCAGGTACGTGCGGTCGGCCAGCAGGACGTCGAGCGTGCGTCGGGTCAGCACGCGGTACTGGACGAGCGCCGAGCCCCTCGGCGGGGGAGCGGTCGCGGTGGGGGGCCGGTCCGGTGGCCGGCCGGAGAGCCGGTGGTGGAGGCCCGAGCGCCGCAGCCGGTCGTGCCAGTCGACCGACGCCTGGCGCTCCAGCAGCAGGAACACCTCGGCGAAGTCCGTGACCCCGAAGTACTCCAACACCCGGTCCGGTGGACCGTCGTAGGCCATCCGGCCACCGGGCGCGAGGACGACGAGGTGGTCGCAGACCTCCAGGTTGAGGACGCTGTGGGTGACGACGACGACGGTCTGCCCCGCGTCCGCCAGCCCCCGCAACGTCTGCATCACCTGCTTGTCCAGCCCCGGGTCCAGTCCCGACGTGGGCTCGTCGAGGAACAGCAGTGAGGGCCGGGTGAGGAGCTCCAGCGCCACACTGGTCCGCTTGCGCTGACCGCCGGAGAGCTTGTCGATCCGCTGGTGCGCCCACTCGGTGAGTCCGAGCTCCGCCAGCACCTCCTCGATGCGCCTGGTGCGCTCCTGCCGCGTCACGTCCGGGGGGAAACGCAGGCGGGCAGCGTGGGACAGGGCGCGCAGCACACTCAGCTGCGGGTGGAGGATGTCGTCCTGCGGGACGAGTCCGATGCGGTGCCGCACCTCGTCGTAGTCCGCGTAGAGGTCCCGTCCGCCGTACCGCACCACGCCCGCGTCCGCCGGTCGGGTCCCGGTCAGGGCGCCGAGCAGGGTCGACTTGCCCGAGCCACTGGGCCCGAGGATTGCCAGCAGGCTGCGCCCGGCGACCCGCAGGGCGAGGTCGTCGAGCAGGCGGCGTCCGTCGCGGGTCACGACCAGCCCCGCCGCCTCGATGTCGACGTCCCCCTCGTCCTGGTACGCCACCAACCGGTCCCCGGACAGGTGGAGGAGTGCGTGTCCGATGCCGATCAGGTCGCCCTCGACGACCTCGACCCCCTCGGTCCCGGTGACCCGCTGTCCGTTCAGGTACGTGCCGTTGGCGCTGCCCGCGTCGCGGATGCGCCACCTGCCACCGACGCACTCGAGGACGGCGTGGTGCCGGGAGACGAGGAGGTCGTGGATGACGACGTCGTTCTCCGGGAGCCGCCCGACGGTGATCCGGGAGCCGGTGATGTCGTGCACCCCGGTCCTCGAGCCGTGAGTGGGTGCCGCGGATCCTGGCCGCGACCCACCCCGGACCGGGGCCAGGGTGAGCACGGTCCCGGCGACCGGGTGGCCCAGCGCCACGGCGGTCGGGGTGGTGATCAGCACCTGTGGCATCCGGCGTCCGTCGAGGAACACCCCGGTGTGGCTGTGGTCGACGAGGAGCCATCCCTCGGCGGTCGCGTCGACCGTGGCGTGGTGCCGGGACACCTGGGCGTCGTCCACGGGGATCGAGGACGAGTCGTCGCGACCGATCGTGAGCGACGTCCCCACGGGGACGACCCAGCGCCGTTCCCCCAGGCGGACCTCCAGGGGCATCGACCAGTCGCGGACGACCGTCTCCCGGTCCATCTCGACTCCCGTGCTGGGGCCACGCGGTGGCTGTGGGTGGTCGCACTGCCCGAGCGGACCGATGAGACCCCCCGGCCGACCGGGAGCGCAAGGTCGTCGGCCTCGCTGCGGCGGCGTGGCTCCGGCATTCCCGCCCGCGACCGCGTGGCGGCACCCGCGGCGCGGCGATCGGCGGTCGACCGGTGATCACGTCCGCTAGGTTGCCCGCGTCGTCGTCGGGAGGTCCCAGGTGCCGTTCCTGCTGGCGCGCCTGACGCGCCTGCTGCGCGTGAGGCTGCCCGGGTGGCGGCTGCCGCTGACCGTCGCGCTCGTCGTCTTCCTGTCCAGCTGGGCGGCCATGGCCGTGGTGGAGCCGGCCGGGACCGGCATCGCCTCGCCGGGCACCTACTGGTGGTACTTCGTCGTCACCTCGGCCACCGTGGGCTACGGCGACGTCTACCCGGCCTCGACCGGCGGCCGCGTCGTCGGCGTGTACGTCATCGTCGGCGGCATCGTCACGCTCACCCTGCTCTTCACGCAGCTGTCCGCCGCGCTGCAGTCGGTGAGGGGCAAGAGACTGAGGGGGCTGGTCGAGCTGGACCTCGCCGACCACGTCGTCCTGCTCGGCTACACGCCGGGGCGGACGGCGCGCATCGTCGCCGAGCTGACCGCCGAGGGCCGCGCGCGCGTGGTGCTCTGCGCCTGGGACGAGGACGTCCCCGAGGACCCGCTGCCCGAGCGGCTGGACGTGCAGTTCGTCCGCGGCGACCTGACCTCCGAGGACGTCATGGCCCGCGCCTGCGTGGCCCGCGCCCGGACGGCGGTCGTCGACGTCCGCGACGACAACGAGGCCCTGGCCGTGGCGCTCGCCGCCACCCACGCCAACCCGCGGATCCACCTGGTCGTCGCACTCCGCGATCTCGGCCGGCTGGGCACGCTGCGCTACGTGCACCCCGACGTCCAGGCGGTGCAGTGGCACGTGCCGTCCCTGCTGACCGAGGAGGCCACCGACCCCGGCATCGCGCAGGTCTACAGCGACCTGATGACCAGCGGGGGGCACGGCAACACGTACTCGACCCGTGTCCCGAGCGGCTTCGCGCACCGCACGTTCGGCGACTGCCAGACCTGGTTCGGCCGGACCTTCGGTGCCACGGTGCTGGCGCTGCGCTCCGACGGCGGGCCGCTGCTGGTCAGCCCCGGCTGGGACACCCCGGTGCCCGAGGGGACGACGCTCTACTACGTCGCCGGTCGGCGCATCGACGACGCCCGGCTGCGCGCCGGCAGCTGAAGAGGACCCCCTGCCCCTGCCACTCGGAGACGGACCCCGTCCCGGGTCCCTGCAGGGGGCCACCACAGGGCTCGACCGGCGTCGAGCGGCAGCTGATCCTCAGCGCCCCAGCAGGCCGCGCACGTAGGCGGCCTGACCCAGGTGCTGCAGGTCGTCGGACAGCACGCTGACCAGCCGCACGCCGAGGGTGACCGGCGGGTCCCAGCGGGTGTCGACGACCCGGTCGAGGTCGTCGTCCGAGAGGCCGCGCAGGAACTCCGCCGACCGCGCGTGCACGGCGCGGGAGTAGCCCAGCAGCAGGTCGGCCGAGGGCACCCGCACGGCGTCGACCTCGTCGTCGCTCATCCCGTAGCCGGTCGCCGCGTCGTCCACGGGGAGGCCGAAGTGGCCGGCCCAGCCCTCGGCGGTCCACACCTGCTCGGTGCCGGCGACGTCGGCGACGTGGTCGTCCTGCACCCGCAGCAGGTGCCAGGCCAGCCAGCCGATCGGGTTGGCGCCGGGCTGCACCCGGCGGCTCAGGTCGGGGGCTCCAGCCCCTCGACGGTGCGGGTGAACGCCTCCTCGATCTGCTCGAAGGCGTAGGTGAGGACGTCGCGGCTGCGCATGGCCGACGGCTACCCGCGGGCTGACCGGTCACTCACCCGGCGTGGTCTCCTCCTCGGGCTCGCTCTGCGCCTCCAGGTCGGCGGCCTGCTCGGGCGTCTCCATCTCCAGGGCGATGTCGCGGGGCTGCGGGGTCTCGGCGGACGGCGTCGTCATGGCTCGAGCCTGCCCCAGGACGCGCCGGTCCGCGTCACCAGCCGAGCAGGCTGCCGGCCAGGACGACGACGCCGACCGCCACGGCGAGCAGCACGAGCGCGAGCAGCAGCACGGGGACGACGACCCAGCGACGGCGGAACCGGCGCCGCCGCGGCCGCTGCTCCCTCGGCCGGGTCGCGACCGGCGGCGGAGCAGGAGGCGGCGGCGTCTCGGCGGGCGGGGCCGGCGGGGGAGCGGCTGCCTCCGACGTCCCCGTCCGGCGCTTGCGCTCCCGCCGCCGCTCGGCGAGGTGCCGCGCCTGGTCGCGCGCGTCGCGGGCCACCGCCCCGAGTGCGGTCGCCGACGCGGCCGCCAGCGCCTTGAGGTCCGCGGCGTCGATCCGCTCCAGCCGGGCGCCGTCCGCCGCGGGCTCCGCCGGGGGCGGGGTCGGCCCGGGGGACCAGGGGTCGGTCCGGGGAGCCCCGTCGAGGACGGCCTGCAGTTCCTGGCGCGCCTGCTCGGCCGTCATCCGCCGCGCCGGGTCCTTCTCGAGCAGACCGAGGACCACCGGCGCGAGCGGGCCGGCGTGGGCCGGCGGCGGGGGATCCTCGGCGACGACGGCCATGAGCGTGGCCATGGGTTCGCCACGGGCGAAGGCCGGACTCCCCTCCACCGCGGTCCAGAGCGTCGCGCCGAGAGACCACAGGTCCGCGGCCGGGCCCGGCCGCTCACCGTGGGCACGCTCGGGCGCCATGTAGGACGGCGAGCCGATGATCGCGCCGGTGGTGGTCAGCGTCGGGTCGCCGGTGGCGGTCGCGATGCCGAAGTCGGTGAGGCAGGCCCGCCCGTCGGGGGCGACCAGCACGTTGGCCGGCTTGACGTCGCGGTGCACCACCCCGGCCTCGTGCGCGGCGGTGAGCCCGGCCAGCACGTCCATCCCGATGCGGGCGACCGCCGGCCACGGCAGCGGGCCCTGGCCGTCGATGACCTGCTGGAGGCTGCAGGACTCGACGTGCTCCATCACCAGCCACGGCCGCCCGTCCTCCTCGACCACGTCGTACACCGCAGTGACCGACGGGTGGTCCAGCCGGGCGGCGGTGCGGGCCTCGCGCAGCGTGCGCTCGCGCAGCACCCGGCGCTCCTCGTCGGACAGGTGCAGGGCGAAGGTGACCTCCTTGACCGCCACCGGTCGATCCAGCCGCAGGTCGGTGGCCAGCCAGACGACGCCCATGCCGCCGCGGCCCAGGACCTCCTGCAGTGCGTATCGCCCGGCCAGCAGGCGGTCGGCGGACGGCTCCGCGGTCATGGGCGGACGGTACGCCGGGCTGGGCGTCGCTGCGCCCCCGATCGCGCGCGGGAACCGAGGGCCTTGTCGCCCCTAGGGGAGCCGCGCATGCTCGGCGGTGCCGGTCGTCCGTGGGCACCGGGGCCCTCGACCGGCCGGCTCGAGGAGGCCGACATGACCGAGCAGGCCGAACGCGTCGACCAGCCGCAGGCGCGAGGGCCACGGGTCGTGGTGGGTGTGGACGGCTCGGCGGGAGCGCGGGCCGCGTTGCGGTTCGCCGTCGAGGACGCCGTCCGCCGAGGCGTGCCCGTCGAGGCGGTCATCTCCCACCGCCCGCCCGAGGCGTGGATGGACTTCGACGCGATCGGTGAGTTCTCCTACGACGAGGCCGAGGCCGAGGCGGTGCAGCGTGCCGAGACGTTCATCGCCGAGGTGCTCCGCGACATCCCGGAGCCACACCCGGAGATCCACGTGACGGCCGTCTTCGGCTCGGCGGCGGACGCGCTCATCCGGGAGTCGGCCGGCGCGGACCTGCTGGTGGTCGGCAGCCGCGGGCACGGCGGGTTCTCCAGCATGCTGCTCGGGTCGACGAGCATGCAGTGCGCCCTGCACGCCTCGTGTCCGGTGACCGTCGTCCACTCGCCCGAGTCGCACCGGGAGCGGCTGCGCCTGCGGCGCCACCACGACGGGGAGCGGGTGCCGGCGCGGCGGCGGCGTTTCCGGGGGGCCACGGCCGACTTCACCGGACCCTGACGAACGGCCTCCCTGCAGGGGCCCGCCGCGAGCCGGCGAGTGGTGGGGGCAGGGAGGTCCTCCTTCAGTCCGGGGAGCCGAGCCAGCGGCGCAGCACGTCGTCCTCACGGCGCAGGACGACCATCGCCAGCTCGCGGACGGCCGCCTGGGCGTGCCGCCCGACCACCGGCGCGTCGACCTCCGCCTCCCCGGTGACCGTCGACCGGGTGCCCTCGGCGGTCGGCCGCAGCCGCCGTTCGCCGCGCACCGCCGCGGTCCGGCCGAAGATGCGGGACTCCACCTGCAGGACGGCCCGGTGCCCCCCGTCGCCGTCGGTCGTCCAGCTGCGCCGGTCGGCGACGGTGACCTCGCGGCCGACGAAGCGGGTGAACACCGCCGGGACGCCCAGCGTGGGGACGACGAGCCGCAGCGCGGTGCGCGGGCTGCCGCCGTCCGGGGTGCCCTCCACCGACTCGAGCCGCGCGCCGAGGGCCAGCGCGTAGTCGCGGAGGAAGGCCTCGTCGGTGAGGACGGCGAGGACGTCGTCCGGGGCGGCCGGGAACGTGGCGGTGTGGTCGATGGGCACGTGCCATCCTGCGACGGTCCACGCGTCCGCGCCCGTCGAAGCGGAACGGGGAGGACGCCGACCCGGCTCCCACCCACCCGTTCCCGCCGCTACGGCACGCGCCGTGCCGGCCCGGCTGTACGCCTACCTGAGCTACCCCGACGCCGCAGCCGCCCTGCGCTGGTTCGCGGCGGTCGGCTTCGAGACGGTCCGACGCCAGGACGGCGACGACGGCTCGGTGCAGCACGCCGAGGTACGACTCGGCGACGCCGTCGTCATGGTCGCCAGCGACGACGCCCCCTACACGAAGCCCGCCCTGGTCGGCCGGTCCACCGGGCAGGGCATCTACCTGCTGGTGGACGACGTCGACACCACCCACGCCCGCGCACTCGCTGCCGGCGCCACCGAGGTGCTCGCGTCGGAGGGCACCGAGTGGGGCACTCGTCGCGCTCGCGTGCTCGACCCGGGCGGCACCGAGTGGAGCTTCGGCACCTATGAGCCCGGGGCGACCTGGTAGCGGGGACCCGCGCCGCAGGTGCTCGCGGCGAGGTCCCGCTGGTCGACCGGGCCCCGGCGGAGCAGGTCCATGATCCGGAGGCCGGCGATCAGCTGCCGTGCGCTCGTGCGGGCATCCTCGAGCGCGGTGCGGGGTCCTGCTGCGGATCCTCGGCGGGCTGGTCAGTGCCGGCGGCCGGCGGGCAGTCGACGGGCGACGGCCGGGACGACGATCGCCGCGGCGACGAGATGGGTGACCATCAGCAGCACCCGGGTGTCGGTCGTGGCGTCGGCGACCACGTCGGGGACCAGCGACAGTGCGGTGAGCACCACCGTCGTGCGTACGAAGGTGCTGCGCGGCCGGCGGGCGCGGCGGGCCAGCACGGCGGCCAGCACCACGCCGACCAGGGAGAACACCACGGTCAGCACCGCGAAGCCGGACACCGGGATGGGCGCCCCGCTGACGTCGAGGCTGATGCCGGCGGCGGCGCCCACGGCGGCGACGGTGCTGGTCGCGAGGGCGGCGACCGCCGTGGCGGCCAGGCCGGCGCCGAGGATCGAGGCGGTGCCGCGGCGGTGGGTGGCGGTGGTGGTGACGGTGGCGGTCATGACGTCCTCCGGGCGGAACGGCCGGCTCGGTACCGGCCTCTCACCAGGACGTCGAACGGCCGCGGCCCGGATCGACACGGTCGCCGAGATCTTCTCGACGGCGTCCCCGCTGCCGCCGGCCGGTCAGCCGGAGCCGTCCTGCAGGACGGCGGCCGGCTCGCCGGGGCCGCGGTACAGATGGGCGCGGAGTCCCACCCGCGCCGCGGCGTCGACGTCGACCTGCTGGTCGTCGACGAAGAGGCACCGGTACGGCGGCAGCCCGAGGGCCGAGCAGACGGCGACGAACACCTCCGGGTCGGGCTTGGCCAGCCCCAGCTCCGAGCTGTTCACGACGGCGTCGAGCTCCCCGTCCAGTCCCAGCCGCTGCAGGTCGCGGGGCAGCCGGTCGGTGGCGTTGCTCGGCAGCGCCACGGGACGGGAGCGGCGCTGCTCCCGGAGGACGGCGAGGACGCGCTGGTCGACCTCCCCGCAGGGGCCCGACCAGTCGGCCACCGCTCCGGCCGCGGCCTCCCCGTGGACGGCGACCAGCCGTGCGGCGATCCCCGCGCGCCACTCGGCGTCGCTGATCCGGCCGGTGACGGCGGCCCGCAGAGTGGCCGCCGTCGGCGAACGCCGCGCGGTCGAGTGCGCCCGGGGGCAGACCGGCCCGTGCTCGGCGGAGGCGACGATCTCCGGGTCCCAGATCCGCAGGACGCCGTCGAGGTCGACGACGAGGGCGGCGTCCGCGCCCCGGGGGCTCATGCGGGGAAGAGCCACGCGAGGCTGCGCCGGGCGGCCGCGGCGTACTCCGCACGGCCCGTGCGCAGGCCGTACCCGAGGTCCTCGAGGGCGGCGCAGCGCGCGAAGAACTCGATCCGGGGGCCGGCGTCGGGCAGGCCGCCGTACGCCTGCAGGGCCTCGGCGAGGAAGGCGGGCCCGAAGTCGCGGTGGATCCGGGCGAAGTCCACGGCCGGGTCGGTGACCGCGCAGTCCGACCAGTCGATCACGCCGGTGAGGCCCGTTCCGTCGGCGAGGAGGTGCTCGGCGCCGAGGTCCGCGTGGGCCACCACGCGCAGTGCGGAGGGGCGCGGCACGCTCGACCGGACCACGCGCAGCAGCTCGGCGGGCCCGTCGAGGTCCGCCAGCCACTCCGCGGGGTCGGCGCCGTCCTCGTCGACGAGCCCGCGCACCGCGTCCGGGTCGGTGGTGTGCAGGTCGCGCAGGAACCGGCCGAGCACGGTGGCGGTGCCCGGCGCCGGCGTCCGGCCGAGCAGCGGCCGCCCCGGCAGCAACCGGTAGCCGAGGACCCCGGCGTCCCCGTCGGCGAACACGGGGACGGGGACGGCCAGCGGCAGCCGCGACCCGAGGACCTCCAGCAGGCCCGCCTCGCGCTGCACGTCCGGGCCGTCGGCCACCCGGAGGACCAGCTCGCCCGCGGCGAAGGCGGTGTTCTCCAGCCCGCGGCCCAGTTCCCGGAGCGGCAGGTCGGCGAGCTCGGGAGCGTGCCTCCGGAGCGCCCGGGCGGCGCGCGCCGCAGCGGGCTCGGTCACGGGCCCGGCGTCCCCAGCGCCGGCGCTCACTCGCGGGGCGGGGAGACCACCGCGCGCCGGTGCAGCGGGCTGTCGGGGTTCAGCAGCGAGTGCCGGCGGCCGTAGGTGAAGTAGATGACGAGTCCGATCAGGAGCCAGATCACGAAGCGCAGCCAGGTCTCCCAGTGCAGCTGCAGGATCAGGAACAGCGAGGACAGGACCCCGAACGCGGGGACCACGGGCATGAAGGGCAGCCGGAAGGAGCGGGGCGTGTCGGGCCGGGTGTAGCGGAACAGGATGACGGCGACGCACACCACGACGAACGCCGACAGGATGCCGATGTTCGTCAGGTCCGCCACGGCGCGGATCGGGAAGACGCCGGCGAGCACCGCGGCGCCCACGCCGGCGATCCAGGTGACGCGCTGCGGGGTGCCGCGGCGGTCCACCCCGGCGAACCACGGCGGCAGCAGCCCGTCGCGGCTCATGGAGAACCAGACGCGGGTGACGCCGAGCAGGAAGGTCAGCATCACGGTCAGGATCGACAGCACCGCGAACACCGAGATGATGCTGGCGATCACCGGCAGGCCGACGCTGGTGAACGCCGAGGCGAACCCGGCGGTGGGGTCGATGTCCTGGTAGTTCTGCATCCCGGTGAGCACCAGCGTGGCGGCCACGTAGAGGGTCATCGCGATGACCAGCGACAGGATGATCGCCTTGGGCATGTGCTTCTTGCCGTCCTCGGCCTCCTCGGCGGCGGTGCTCATGGCGTCGTAGCCGAAGACGGCGAAGAAGACGGTGGCCGCGCCGGTGAGCACCGGGCCGAAGCCGGCCGGCATGAACGGGTCGTAGTTCTGGGTGTCGATGTAGAAGATGCCCAGCCCGATGATGCAGAGAATCAGGACGATCTTGATGGCTACGGCCACCAGCTCGAACCGGCCGAAGGTCTTCGTCCCGCGGCTGAGGATGAAGGTGACCAGCAGGCAGATGAGGACGGCCGGGATGTTGACGATCCCGCCCTCCTCGGGGGACGCGGTGATCGACGCCGGCAGGGCGACTCCGAAGCCGTTGAGCAGCGCCTCCAGGTAGCCGGAGATGCCGATCGCCACGACCGCGACGATGGCGATGTACTCCAGGAGCAGGTCCCAGCCGATGAACCAGCCGATGATCTCGCCGAGGGCCACGTAGCCGTAGGTGTAGGCGGAGCCGGCCCGCGGGATCATGCCGGCGAACTCGGCGTAGGACACCGCCGCGGCCGCCGAGGCCAGCCCGGCGATGAGGAACGCGATCAGCACGGCCGGCCCGACGCCGGGGTTGTCGGCGTCGCCGTGCGCCACCAGCCCGGCGAGGGAGAAGATCCCGACGCCGATGATGCCGCCGACGCCGATGGCGGTCAGCTGCCAGAGCCCGAGGCTCTTGGCGAGCGCGCCGGCGCCGCTCTCCTTCTCGATCTCGTCCATCTGGTCGATCGGCATGCGCCGGAAGATGGACTGCCTCGCCTGGGTGCTCACGCGTTCCCCCCTCGCGGTCGGGTCGGACGGTCAGGACCCTCCCCGCAGCTCTCGGCGGAGGATCTTGCCGGTGACGGTCTTGGGCAGCTCGTCGACGAGGACGACGCTGCGCGGGTACTTGTAGGCCGCCATGCGCTCCCTGCAGTGCGCGATGAGCTCCTCGGGCGTCGCGCTGGCGCCGGGCACGAGGCTGACGAAGGCCCGCACCGTCTCCCCGCGCTTCTCGTCGGGGACGCCGACGACCGCGGACTCGCGGACCGCCGGGTGCTCGGCGAGGACGTCCTCGACCTCGCGCGGCCACACCTTGTAGCCCGACGCGTTGATCATGTCCTTCTTGCGGTCGACGATGAACACCCAGCCCTCGGGGGTCATGAAGCCCACGTCGCCGCTCTTGAGCGCGCCGCCGGGCAGGTTGGCGGCGGTCTCCTCCGGCTTGCCCCAGTAGCCGGCCACCACCTGCGGCCCCTCGGCGACGATCTCGCCGACCTCGCCGAGCGGGAGGTCCTTGCCGTCGTCGTCCTGGATGCGCACCACCGTGCTCGGCGCCGGCACGCCGACCGACAGCGCGCCGGACTCGGGGTCGACGGGGGACGGCGAGCCGAACGGCGTGACGGTCATCGGCGAGGTGGTCTCGGTCAGGCCGTAGGCGTTGTGCACCTGCTTGCCGGTGGCCTCGAGGAAGCGTCGTTCGGCGGCCGGCGAGATGGGGGCGCCGCCGGAGTAGATCGACGTGAACGACGCGAAGTGGTCCCGGGTGACCCCGGGTGCGTTGAGCAGCGCGCTGAACGCCGTGATCGCGCCGATGGTGAACGCCGGCCGGTGCTCGAGGAAGGCGTCGAGGACGACCTGCGGCTCGAACCGGTAGGCCAGCACCAGCGGAGCCGGCACCAGCATGCTGACCGCGATGTGCCCGATCAGTCCGGTGATGTGGAACAGCGG
>DATIMX010000435.1:0-6053 GCA_035474935.1 Geodermatophilus sp.
TGGCGGCGTTCGACCGGCTGCCGGGGGGCATCCGCCGGGCGCTGGGCGCGCTGTCGGCGAGGCTGCCCGACGGCATGCGCGGCAAGGACCTGCTGCGCCGCGGCTCCATCCCGCTCGAGCAGCGGTACTACGGCAACGCCCGCATCTTCCGGGACGACGAGCTCGGCTTCCTCGAGCGCCGCGACCCCGACCTGTCGCACGTCGCCGTCACCCGGGAGCTCTACGAGCGCACCCGGGCGGCGGGCTACGACGACGTGACCGCCATGCAGTACGTGGACCTGTTCACCTGGCTGCGCGGCGACATCCTGGTCAAGGCCGACAAGATGACCATGGCCAACTCGCTCGAGCTGCGGGTGCCCTTCCTCGACCCGGAGGTCTTCGCGGTCGCCGGCACGCTGCCGGTCGACCAGCGGGTGACGAAGGAGACGACGAAGTACGCGCTGCGCAGGGCGTTGGAGCAGATCGTGCCGCCGCACGTGCTCAACCGCCGCAAGCTCGGCTTCCCCGTCCCGACCCGGCACTGGCTGGCCGAGGACCTGCACGAATGGGCGCGGCAGATCGTCGAGGAGAGCCAGACCGACGAGTGGCTCGACCGGCGGCAGATCCTCTGGATGCTCGACGCCCACCGCGACAACCACCGGGCCGGCTCACCGGTCGACCTCTCCCGCAAGCTGTGGACGCTGCTGATCTTCATGGTCTGGCACGGCGTCTTCGTCGAGCAGCGCATCAAGGTCGACGTCCCCGAGACGGTCTACCCGGTCCGGCTGTAGCCCGGGACGACGAAGGCCCGGTCCCTCCCGCGGGAGGGACCGGGCCTTCGTCGTGTCGGCGGTGCGGTCCGGAGGACCGCGGCGTCACCGGCTCAGCTGAAGGAGTCGCCGCAGGCGCAGGAGCCGGTGGCGTTCGGGTTGTCGATCGTGAAGCCCTGCTTCTCGATCGTGTCCACGAAGTCGATGACGGCGCCGCCGAGGTAGGGGCCGCTCATCCGGTCGACGATGACCTCGACCCCACCGAAGTCGTAGGTCTGGTCGCCGTCGAGGAACCGCTCGTCGAAGAAGAGCTGGTAACGCAGGCCCGAGCAGCCGCCGGGCTGGACGGCGATGCGCAGGCGGAGGTCGTCGCGACCCTCCTGGTCCAGCAGCGCCTTGACCTTGGCGGCAGCGGGGTCGCTGAGGATGACGCCGGTGGCCGTGGTGTCCTGCACCGTCATGTTGAAAGTCCTCCCACGTTCGAGGGTGCCTGCTGCGGCACGTCCTGCAGCAGGCGAACACCGCCGGAGCGGAGCCTCTTCCCACTGTACGGCGTGCGGTGCCGCGCGGGCCGGGATCGGCCGAGGTCACACGTAGACTCGCGGCCGTGAAGCTCCGCCTGCCCGGGCGCCGCGACCGCACCGAGGCCGCGCCCGACCCCGCCGCCGACCCGACCACGCAGCTGGTGAGGTCGGGCGGCAAGGGACGGCCGACGCCCAAGCGCCACGAGGCCCAGGGCCGCCGTCCCGGTCCGCCCCCGCCGCCTCCGCAGACCCGCAAAGAGGCCTACAAGCGGATGCGCGAGCAGCAGGCGGCCAACCGCGGGTCCGCCCGCGCCGGCGCGGCGCGGGGCGACGAGAGCTACCTGCCGGCCCGCGACCGCGGCCCGGTCCGCAAGCTGGTCCGGAACGTCGTCGACGCCCGCCGCAACGCCGGCAGCTTCTTCCTCATCGTCGCCGCGCTGGTGCTCATCGGCAACTTCGTGCCCAACGAGCAGGTGCGCAGCTACACCGTCTCGATCTGGCTGGTCTTCTTCCTGCTGATCATCGCCGACTCGATCGTCCTGGGCCGGCGGATCAAGAAGAAGGTGCTGGAGCGCTTCCCGAACCAGGACCACAAGATGAAGGGGCTGGTCTGGTACGGGATCAGCCGCGCCACCATGGTCCGCCGCTGGCGCTTCCCGAAGCCCGAGGTGCCGCTGGGCGCCCAGCTCTGAGACAGGCCCCCCGCCCCCGCAGGCTTGCCGCGAGACCCTGCAGGGGCCGGCCTCCTCGGTGGCCTCGCACGCTCCGGGGACGCCCGGGAGGGGGCCATCGGAGGCGCGGCTAGCGTCGGGACCGTGGAATCCCGACGACTGGGCCGCTCCGGCCTCACCATCTCCGCGATCGCCTACGGCAACTGGCTGACCCACGGCGGCCAGGTCGAGGAGGACGCGGCGCACGCCTGCGTCCGCGCCGCCCTCGACGCGGGCATCACCACCTTCGACACCGCCGACGTCTACGCCGGCACCCGGGCCGAGTCGGTGCTCGGCCGCGCCCTCGCCGGGCAACGCCGGGAGGGGCTCGAGGTCTTCACCAAGGTCTACTGGCCGACCGGCCCGGGCCACAACGACCGCGGCCTGTCCCGCAAGCACATCACCGAGAGCTGCCACGCCTCGCTGCGGCGGCTGCAGACCGACTACGTCGACCTCTACCAGGCGCACCGCTACGACCCCGACGGTGCCGCTCGAGGAGACGATGACGGCCTTCGCCGACCTCGTCCGGGCCGGCAAGGTGCTCTACATCGGCGTCTCGGAGTGGAACGCCGAGGAGATCGCCGCCGGTGCCGCGCTGGCCCGCGAGCTGGGCATCCAGCTGATCAGCAACCAGCCGCAGTACTCGATGCTCTGGCGGGTCATCGAGGAGGAGGTCGTGCCCACCTCCGAGAAGGAGGGCATCTCGCAGATCGTGTGGTCCCCGCTGGCGCAGGGCGTGCTCACCGGCAAGTACCTGCCCGGCCAGCAGCCGCCGGCCGACAGCCGGGGCGGGCACGCGGAGGCCGGCGGGTCGATGCGGCGGTTCCTGCGGGACGACGTCCTCACCGCGGTGCAGGGACTGCGGCCGGTCGCCGAGGACCTCGGCCTGTCCATGGCGCAGCTGGCCATCGCCTGGGTGCTGCAGAACCGCAACGTCGCGGCGGCGATCATCGGCGCGACCCGGCCCGAGCAGGTGACCGACAACGTGGCGGCGGCCGGGGTGGTCCTCGGCGCCGACGTCCTGGCGCGCATCGACGAGGTCCTGGGGGACGTCGTCGAGCGCGACCCCGCCAGGACCGCCCGCGGTTAGTCGGAGGCCGACTCGATCGCGAGCTCGGGGCGGGACCCAGGACGGCGGCCCCGTCCGGCCCCTGTCCCGAGGCTCGCCCCGAGCTTGCGAGGGGTGAGGAGGACGGGGTCCTCTTCAGGTGGCGGCGAGGCTCATCGGCCCGTAGACCTCCTGTCCGCCGTCGAAGAGCGTCACCGTCGCGACCCCGCGCTCGAGCAGGTCGCGCCAGTTCTCCCCCAGCCAGGACTCCGCGTCGCCCTGGTTGTCCGAACGCGGCACCTCCACCCCGACCTCGGCGGGGTCGAGCTCCGCCCCCGAGGGGTCCTCCAGCCGCCAGTACCAGCTCATGGGCGCTGAGGTTAGTGAGCGCGGCGACCGTGCCCGGAGTGTGACCCGCACCTGGTTAACCCGGCGATCATCGGGGGCATGTGAGTCCATCGACACTCTCCCCCGGCTCGGAGGACCGATGACCGACCCGACCGCGGGCGCCACTCGCGCCACCGCCCCGCCCCCCGTCCCCGAGGACGCCTCGACCGGCCAGCTCATCGGCCAGCTGACCGAGCAGATCAGCCGGCTCGTCCGCGACGAGGCCCGGCTCGCCCAGGCGGAGGTGACCCAGAAGGCCAAGCGCCTGGGCACCGGCGCCGGGCTGTTCGGCGGCGCCGGCCTGTTCGCGTTCTTCGGCCTGGCCGTGCTCATCGCCGCCGCCGTCCTCGCCCTCGCGCTGGTGCTGCCCGGCTGGCTGGCCGCGCTGATCGTCGCCGTCGTGCTGTTCGCCGTCGCCGGCGTGCTGGCACTGGTCGGCAAGAAGGACGTCGAGAAGGGCACCCCGCCGGTGCCCACCGAGGCGATCGCCAGCACCAGGACCGACATCCAGACGGTGAAGGAGAGTGCGCGCCGGTGAGCACCCCAGCCAGCCAGGGCCCCGACGGGACGACGAACGGCCAGCCGCCGGCGAACGACCCCGACGCCATCAAGGCCGAGATCGAGGCCACCCGGGAGCAGCTCGGCCGCACGGTCGACGAGCTCTCGCACCGCCTCGACGTCCCGGAGCGGGCCCGGGAGAGCGCCTACCGCGCCCGCGACACGGCGGTGGAGACCTACCGGGAGAGCCCGCCGGCGGTCATCGGCGCCGGTGCCGGCCTGGCCGCGCTGCTCAGCCTGCTGATCTGGCGCCGCCGGACGAAGGAACGTCGGGTCGCGGAGCGGCAGGCGAAGCGCGAGGCCAGGCGTCAGGCCAAGGTGGTCGCCGCACGACGCGCCGCCGCGGAGAAGGCCGCTCGCAGGACCGCGAAGAGGACGGCGAAGCGGAAGGCGAAGGCCCGCCGGGCCAGGAGGAGGACCAAGTGAGCAGCAGCAAGGGAGCCAAGCTGGTCTACCGGCCGATCGGCCTGCTCGGCGGCGTCCTGGCCGGTGTCATCTCCGGTGCCGTCTTCAAGCAGGTCTGGAAGCGGATCTCGCACGAGGACGACGCCCCCGACGCGCTGCAGAGCGAGTACCGGATGCGCGAGGTCGTGCTCGCCGCGGCGCTGCAGGGGGCCATCTTCGCCGCGACCAAGGCGGCCATCGACCGCGCCGGCGCCCGCGGCTTCACCAAGCTGACCGGCAACTGGCCGGGCGACTGACGTGGCCGGTACCCGACACCGCGACAGCGCCGTCGACCGCATCCGCGAGCGGGTCGAGGAGAAGGCGGCCCGGCGGGCGGCCGCGCAGGCCGCGGAGGCCCGGGGGCCGGACCCGCGGGCGAGCGAGCCGCCGCCGGGGGCGCCGAGCGAGCAGCAGCTGCCCGGCATCAGCGCGGACAAGCCGACCGAGATCCCCTGGCGAGGCTGGAAGCAGATCGTCCGGCGGGCGTGGGCGGAGAACAACGCCGACAACATGCCGATCATCGGCGGCGGCGTGGCGTTCTTCGGGTTCCTGGCGATCTTCCCCGCGCTGATCGCGATGATGAACATCTACGGGTTGGTGGCCTCCCCGGAGACCGTCGCGCAGCAGGTCGAGGACCTCTCGGCACAACTTCCCGAGAGTGCCGCCGACCTGATCGGAAACCAGCTCAACGGCATCGTCACCAACAGCGGCGGGGCGCTCAGCTTCGGGCTGGCCATCTCCGTGCTCGGTGCCCTGTGGAGCGCCTCCGGCGGCGTCGGCAACCTGGTGACGGCGGTCAACCTCGCCTACGACGAGGTGGAGACGCGCGGCTTCGTCAAACGCAAGGCGATCTCTCTCGGGCTCACGCTCGGCGCGATCCTCTTCGTGCTGATCACCTTCGCGCTCGTCGCGCTGGTCCCGAACCTCCTGGACGCGCTGCCGCTCGGCCCGTTCGCCACCGTGCTCGCGCAGGTGGTCCGGTGGGTCCTGCTGCTCGGCATCTTCGCCGGGTCACTGGCGGTGCTGTACCGCGTCGCCCCGGACCGGGATGCCCCGCGGCTGCGGTGGGTGAGTCTCGGCGCCGTTGTCGTCACCCTGATCTGGGCGGTGGTGAGCCTCGGTTTCAGCATCTACGTCGACAACTTCGGCTCCTACGACAAGACCTACGGGGCCATCGCCGGCGTCATCGTGCTGATGCTGTGGCTGTACCTGACCTGCTACCTGATCCTGCTCGGCGCGGAGATCAACTCCGAGGCCGAGCACCAGACGGCGGAGGACACGACCAAGGGTCCGCCCCAGCCGATGGGCCAGCGCGACGCCACGATGGCCGACGAGCTGCCCGACCCGCCGGTGCCCACCAAGGAGTCACACCAGCGCGCCTGAGGGCGGCCCCGGCGTCCTCACCCTCGCAGGCTCGCGGCGCGGCCCCCTGCAGGGCCCCGCCGCGAGCCTGCGAGCGGTGGGGGCAGGGGGTCCTTCTTCAGCGCACGTGCGAGGGGACGAAGGGCGGCCGCACGACCTGCACGGGCTGCGGCCGCCCGCGCACGTCCACGGCCAGCTCGCTGCCCTCCCCGACGCCGGAGGCGGTGTCCAGCAGGGCGAGGGCGATGCCGGTGCGCAGGGACGGCGAGAA
>DATIMX010000436.1:0-5435 GCA_035474935.1 Geodermatophilus sp.
GAGCGCGCGCCCGGGAACGGATCGTGAGCCGGCCGGACCCCGCCCCGTGACCGGGCCGGTGAGGTCGGCCGTGCCCGCAGCACCGCCGGGCGTGGGCGAGGTGGTCGCGTGACCGCGCCGGCCGACTTCTGCCGGGTCGCGGCGGCGCCGGGACTGCCCGCGGGGCGCCTGGAGCCGGGCCGCTGCTCGGTGCAGGCGCTGGTCCGCGGCGACTCCGCCGTCGCCACCGGCTCGCCGGCGCAGCGCTGGCTGCTGGTCGAGCAGCCGGGGCCGTGGGGCGCCGACGCGCTCACCCAGTCCCGGTTCGACCCCGCCGTCGCGCCGCGGCTGGTGCACCGGGCGCGGGTCGAGGGGGTGCGGGTGCTGCTGGTCCGCCGTCCCGGCGACCGGCTCGCCGACTCCCAGCACCGCTGGGCCTACGTCGACGGCCGGCCCGGCGTCGAGGGCGTGTGGTGGTCGGTGCGCGACAGCGACGCCGAGCTGGTCGACGTGCCGTGGGACGGGTCGGTCGGCGAGCGGGCCGACCGGCCGCTCTACCTGGTCTGCGCGCACGGCGGGCACGACGCCTGCTGTGCGCTGCGCGGGCGGCCGCTGGCCCGGACGATGCCCGCCGACGAGGTCTGGGAGTGCAGCCACCTCGGCGGCTGCCGGTTCGCCAGCAACGTGCTCGTGCTGCCGCACGGCTTCTACTACGGCCAGGTGCCCGGGGACGGCGCCGAGCTGGTCGAGGCGCACGCCGATGGCCGGGTCGCGCTGCCCTGGCTGCGCGGCCGCTCCGGGCTGCCCGCGCCGGTGCAGGCGGCTCAGTACACCGCGCGGGCGGAACTGTCGCTGCTCGGGGTCGACGACCTGTTGCCGAGCGACGTGCGGCGGCTGACCCCGGCCGGGGCCGAGGTAGAGCGGTGGGTGGTCACCCTCTCCGGCCCGGACGGTGACGTCGTGACCGAGGTGGAGAGCCGGCCGTCGGAGGAGTCCGCGCCGCTCACCTGCCGGGCGCTGCACCCCGCGCACGGCCGCACCTGGCACGTGCGGCTGCTCTCCGGCGTCTGAGCCCGGGACTCAGGCCGCGGCACCGACCGGGGCCGGCTGCACCAGCCCGTGGGCGACCAGAGTGCCGTACACCGCCGTCGCCAGGGCCCCGCTGCGGTCCTCGTCGGGTCGGCTGTTCAGCCCGATGGCGATGATGAGCCCGGACTCCGGGAAGTAGGCCTGCAGGAAGCGGAAGCCGAGGGTCTCGCCCTCGTAGAACCAGAAGGTGCCCAGGTCGTCGGTCATCTGGGCGACCCCCAGGCCGAACCCCCTCGGGTCGTCGGTGGTCGTCCCCTCGATGGGCTCACCCGTCGCCGTCGACACCAGGCTCAGCAGCTCGGCCTGCTGCTGCGGCGGCAGCAGCCACCCGTCGTACAGCAGGCGTGTCCACAGGGTCATGTCGGCCGGCGTGCTCACGACGGCACCGGCGCCGCGCGCCCAGGACAGGGAGTTCCGGCTGACGTCCCGTCCGACCAGCGGGGACCACTCAGGATCGCTGGTCCGGAAGTAGTAGCCGGCCGGCATGCGGTCGGCGATCCCCGGGGGGTAGAGGTGGGAGCGGTAGTACGTGTCCCGCAGGCCCAGCGGTACGAGGAGCCGGGCGGAGAGCTGGTTGGCGTAGCTGGTCCCGGTCACCTCCTCGACGATCATCTCAGCGAGGACGTAGTTGGTGTTGGAGTAGCTGTACCCGGAGGTGGCCGGGGCACCGACCGCGTAGTCGACCAGCTCCTCCGCGGAGAAGTCCCGGAGCGGGTCGGCGGCGTAGTCGGTCAGGAAGGCCGGCTGGTCGTCGTAGGTCGGGATGCCGCTGGTCATGTCCAGCAGTCGGCGGATGGGGACGTCGGCCCACTGCGGGTACTGCGGCAGCCACCGGCCGACGGGGTCGTCGATCGAGAGGCGGCCCTCCGCCTCCAGCTGCAGCAGCAGCACCGACGTGAACGCCTTGGTGTTGCTGCCGACCTGCCAGAGCGTCTCGGGCGACACCGGCACGGACCCGCCGAACGCCGTCGTCCCGGCGCTGACGTCCACCGTCTCCAGCTGGTCCGGGAGGCTGACGCTCAGCGCGGCGGCCGAGACGTGCTCCGCCGCGCCACGCTCCTGGAGGTACTGCTCCAGGTCCGCCCGCAGGTCGGCTGCCAGGTCGGGGGTGGGGGCGACCGGATCGGCCGCGGCGGCGGGGGCCACGAGGCCGGCCGTCGTGACCAGCCCCGCGAGGACGGCGAGGACCAGTCCGGCTCGGGTGGGGCGGGGGCGTGCGCGTCGAGCGGTCATCGGGGGCTCCGCCCTGCGAGGGGACGTCCAGCGCCGACCGCGGGACGCCGGGCACTGTCGTCCGGCCCACCAGTGCCGTCAACGGCCGTCGCCGCGCTGCGCTCAGGCCAGGGCGCGGCCCCGCGCGGCGAGCATCGGGATGGCCAGCTCCGTCGCGGTGAGTGAGCCGTGGTAGCCGACCAGCCGGCTCGGGCCGGGCTCCCGTTCCGTGGCGGTCAGCGCCCAGGTGCCGCGGGCGAGCGCCACGACGTCGCCGATCCGCCCGGCCAGGTCGTCGTCCACCGGGCCGAAGACGCCGCTGGCGATGGCCTCGTCGCGGCACGTGACCCAGGCGCGGTCCCCGATGACCTCCCGCCACCGCGCCAGCAGGTCGGCCTCGGCGCCGGGGACGGCGTGCAGGTACCGGGCCCGCGGCTCGCCGGCGAGCAGCCGCACCCCCTCGGTGAGCTCGGGGGTGGCGTCGAGGTCGATCCGGGTGCCCGGCGGGACGTCGAGCATCCCGTGGTCGGCGGTGACCAGCAGCGCGGCGTCGTCAGGCAGGCCGTCGACGACCTGCTCGACGAGCCGGTCGACGAGGGCCAGCTGGGCGCGCCAGCTGGCCGAGTCGACGCCGCGGACGTGACCGGTGAGGTCCAGTTCGGCGGTGTAGCCGTAGACGAGGGTGCGCGGCGCGGCGGCCAGCGACTCCAGCAGGACGGCGGCCAGGTCGCCGGCGCCCACGGTGCCGGTGTAGCGGGCGCCGCGGTAGGCGACGTTCGACAGCCCCGACCCGCGGAACGCGTAGGGCGCCACGGCGCTGACCTGGACCCCCGCGTCGGCGGCCTGCTGGAAGACGCTGCGCCGAGTCATCCAGACGGCGGGATCGGGGTCGTCGGTCCACTGGACGTGGTTGAGCGTGCGCTCCTCCCCCGGCACCGCCGTGACGAAGCCGAGGACGCCGTGGCTGCCCGGTGGCAGGCCGGTGCCCAGGGTGGTGAGGCTGACGGGGGTGGTGCTCGGGCAGGGCGCGGAGAGGTCGCCGGCGGGGGTGGCGAGCCCGGCCAGGATGGGGGCGATGTCCGCGTGGGCGCGGACCAGGTCGGCGCCGAGCCCGTCGACCAGCAGAACGGCGACCCTGCGGGCACCGGCCAGCGCGGTGGTGAGGCCGAGCGGATCGGGCGGCAGGTCGCCGCGCTCCACGGGGACGCCGAGCGCGGTGGCGACGCCGGGAAGGACGTCGGCAAGGGTGGCCGTGCCGTAGTCGGGTCGGGCGAGGTCGACGGGGAGTTGGAGGACCCCGCCCTCCCCACCCTTCGCAGGCTCGGGGTGGGACCCGGGACGGGGCCGAGCGGGCAGAGCCATCAGGGGCGGGTCGCGAGCAGGTGCAGCCCGGCAGCGACGTCGCGGTAGGGCGAGCTGCCGGCCAGTGCCAGTTCCAGCCGGCGGACCGCCTCGGGGTCGGCGCCGGAGGCGACGTCGAGCAGGTCGGCGACGACCGAGACGCCGCGCCAGGTGCCCGGCTGCAGCCCGGCGGCCTCGACCAGGGCGAGCAGGTCGTCGGGGGTGAAGCGGCGGCGGGCCGGGCGGCGGGCGCGCCGCGGGGCGGGGTCGCGGTCCTCGAGCAGGGCCAGCGCCTCGACCGGGTGGCCGGCGACCGCCCGGGCCAGCACGGCGCCGGCTCGGTTGGCCGAGGCGACGCTGGCGGTGCCGCCGGGGCGCAGGGCGCGGGCGAGCTCGCGCAGCGTGGCGGCGGGGTCGTCGACCACCTCGAGCACCGAGTGGCACAGCGCCAGGTCGTAGCCGCCGTCGGGCTCGGTGGACACGACCTCGTGCAGCCGGTCACCGTCGCCCTGGACGCCGTGCACCCGGGGCCCGACGCCGGCGGTCTCGGCCCGCCGGTTCAGCGTGGCGAGGGCGTCGGCGCTGGGGTCGACCACGGTGACGTCGTGACCCATCTGGGCCAGCCGGACAGCGGAGTTGCCGCTGCCGCCGCCGACGTCGAGGACCCGCAGCGGGTGGCCTGCCGCGACGAGCGGGTCGAGGGCGGCCCAGACGGCGGCCGCGCGGGCGGGCAACTGGTCCGCGGCGGAGGAGGCGGGGGCAGACGGCGGCACCCGTCGGAGCCTAGTGGCGGTCGGTCCCGGCCACCGGTGCGCTCGCGGGGGTGCGTCCGGCGGCGGTGGCAGCGGTGTGCGCTCGCGGCGCATCCCGGGCCGGGAACGCGCCGTCCGCGCACATCAGAACCGCGCGACCGCGTCCTCCCTCACGCGGAGACCCCGTCGGCCGCCCGCCGGATCTCCTCGACGTCGATGCGGCGCATCTGCAGCATCGCCTCGGTGGCCCGCCGGGCGCGGCCGGGGTCGGGGTCGTTGAGCAGGGTGGTGAGCTCGGTCGGCACGACCTGCCAGGAGACGCCGAAGCGGTCCTTGAGCCAGCCGCACATGCTCTCCTCGCCGCCGTCGGTCAGGCGGTTCCAGTAGTGGTCGACCTCCTCCTGGTCGGCGCACATGATCTGGAAGGAGATGGCCTCGGTGAACGGGAACTGGGGGCCGCCGTTGAGACCGACGTACTCCTGGCCGTCGAGGGTGAAGGAGACGGTCATCGCGGTGCCCTCGGGCATCGGCATGTCAGGGCCGTAGCGGGCGACCTCGCCGATCGAGGAGTTCGGGAAGATCGAGGTGTAGTGGGCGGCGGCCTCCTCGGCCGCGCCGTCGAACCACAGGCACGGGATCTGCTTGGGCATCGGGGTGTCCTCTCGGGTGGTCGGGCGGGACGGTCGACTGCGGCGTCGAGGAGTAGACCGCCGTCCCAGCCGCAGGTCATCGGTCGCCGGTGCGCGAGTGCAGCCGCAGCCCCCTGGGAGGTCCGCTGGCCCGCTGCAGGGTCCCGCCGCGGCCCGGCCCCGTCCAGGGGCTCACCGCGAGCCTGCGAGCGGTGCGGAGGACGGGTCCTTTCCTCAGTGGCCGGAGCTGCCCGGGCTGGAGTGCCACAGCTTGCGCGGCGGCGACGAGGTTCCCCGGCGGGTGGCGTCGCGGCGGGCCACGGTCATGGCGTCCTCCCCCGCCGGCTTGATGTCGGCGTAGGGCGACATCCGGAAGCCCGTGGGGTGCACCAGCACCGGCTTGACCACCACCGGCCGCGACCCGCGCGAGGCC
>DATIMX010000437.1:0-3908 GCA_035474935.1 Geodermatophilus sp.
CCGTCCGGCGTGGCCACCGCGTAGCCCGGGGTCTCGCCCACCGGGATCGCCTGGCCGACCGAGGGGAACGGCACGCTCGCAGCCGGGGGCGGTGGGCCCGGGGTGGTGGACGCGGTGGGCTCCGGAGGCGCGGTGTCGGACACGACCGGCCCGGACCCGGTGTCCTGGCCGCCCGTCCGCGCCGGCGTCAGGGCCAGGGCGACCGACCCGCCGACCAGCACGAGCAGCAGGACGACGGCGGCGGCGACGACCCGCCGGTTCCTCCACCACGGCTGGGGGGCCAGCACCGGCGGTGGGGGCGGCGAGGAGGGAGGAGGACCCGCTGGAGGTGGGGTCGCCTCAGCTGGTGCCGTCTCAGGTGGGGTCGTCTCAGGTGGGGTCGTCTCCGGGGGGGTCGACGGTGCTGCGGGTCCCGAGGCGGCCGCGCCGGCTCCGGCCGGGGAGTCGGCGGGCGTCCCTGCGGCCGACATGCTCCGCGTCGACGTCGGGGACGCCGCCGGGTCGGTGCCGGCCGCCTCCCGTCCGGGAGGGCTCGCCTTGGACCGGGCGCGCGGGGCCGTGGCCTTGCGGGGGCGTCCTGGGTGCGGGGTCGTGGTCGACGCGGGCCCGCCGGCCGGCACGCCCTCGCCGGTGCCGGACCGACGCCGCCCTCCGGCGGGTGTCGTCGCGGCGTCGCGGTCGCGCCGCTCGTCGGCCGCCGTCCCACCACCCTCCGCAGCGGATGCGCCGGTGCTGGGCGGGCCGCCCTGCTGCGCCCGCTCCACGGCGACGGGCTGGGCGGTTCCGGGCAGCCCGGGCCCCGGCTCCCCAGCCGCGGGCCCGTCCCGGACCGGCACCCGAGCGGTGTCCGGGGCGACCCGGGGCGGCACCAGGCCGTCGGTGCCGGTGGGTGGGGCCCCCGCGGCCGTCTGCGACGAGGGTGCGACGTCGAAGATGCGTCCGTCGGGGGCGCGCAGGTACAGCACCGGCGTGCCCCACTCGACGTGGTTCGGCTGGAGGCGGATGGCCTTGCGGGCCTCGGCCATGGCCGCGTCGAGCGGGTAGCCATCGGCGACGGCCTCGTAGAAGCCGCGGGTGAACACGATGGCGGCCCGGTCGGTGATCTCGAACTGCATGGCGACCACGGCGGGGATGCCTTGGTAGATCAGACTCTGCGCCGTCCCCGAGTAGGGGTCGGTGCGGCCGCCCCGGGCGCCTTCGCAGGAGTTCAGCAGGGCCAGGCGCAGCGTGCGGTGGTCGTGCAGGAGGGCGCCGAGGTCCGAGCCGCTGATGGGCTGCGCCCGGCCGGTCGGCCCTTCCATGGCCAGCTGCCCGTCCCCGAGCTCGGAGCTGTACCGCCCGTGACCGATGTAGTGGAAGACGTGGTGCTCGCCCCTCCGCAGCTGGCGTTGCAGCTCGGTCATGGTCCCGTTCGGGGACCGCTCCAGGCGGACCCGTCCGTCGTGCTGCAGATCCCGGAGCGCCTCCTGCAGTCGGGCCCACTCGGCGTCCACGTCCAGGGGCGGCAGATCGGTGGGACTGGCGACCACCACCAGGATGCGCAGCGGGGGGTGCACCGGCAGTGGGCGGATGCGCCCGGGCAGGTCCAGGTAGCGGACCAGCGGGGTCCACTCCGACAGCGCCAGGAATCGGCGGGCGTCGGTGTCGTAGAGGTACTCCCAGGGCAGGTCGGCCAGCTCGGGCGAGTCGGTCAGCCGCAGCCGCACGCGCAGCCCGGCGTCCCGGCCCTCCGCCTGGTCGAGGCTCGCCGCCAGGGCGCTGTGCACCTGGTCGTGGAACACGGCGTCGAACAGCCGGGCGCCGAAGTCGCGGACCGCGGTGGCCTCCGGTTCGTCCTCGCTGCGGACCAGGTACCGGCGCGGCCGGCCGATGCGCAGCAGGAAGTTCTCCAGCTCGAGGTCGGAGAAGGGGATCGTGACCGGCACCGGGCGGGTCTCGCCCACCGGTGAGTGCAGCACCCGGGCGCGGTAGCTGGTAGCCGACGCGGGCTCGACCAGCACGTCGAAGTCGAGGTAGGTGCGCTCGGTCATCCGGCTGTCCCGTTCGCCGGGTCATCCGGGCCGGACTCCGCCGGGTCGGGAGCGGACCGGGGAGCCCGTGCGGGCCGCCAGGTCATCGACACGGTGAAGTTGCCCGTGGAGCTGGCGCCGGCCACGAAGGCCCCCACCTCCGCGCTGAGCTCGAGACCGAAGTCGACCTTGATCTCCTCCGGGCTCTCCGCGACCGACCGCAGTCGCCGCACGAGCGCCTGCACGGCCGGCTGGACGCGGCCGACGGCCTGCTCGAAGCTCTGCTGTGCCTGGAGGACCACCCGCTCGTCCCGGTTCCCCCACCCCCGGGTGACCTCACCGCCGTCGTGTCCGCCGGCCGCGGTGCCGTCCTCGGCCTGCACCAGCACGGTGCCGCCGTCCTCGAGCGGGAACTCCACGAGCCGCTTGACCATGACCGACCACCCATCCGCGAGCCGGGACGCGTCGTCGTCCTCGACACGGATGAGCTCCGGGGAAGCGCTCGTGATACGCCGCTGCGGGATCGGGCCGTGTCTCGATGCAGGCGGGGTCCTCACCACCGACGCCGACCTCGGGCACGGCCACGGGCGACACGTCTCCCCCTCCGGAACACATCCGTCCGAATGACGCGTCAGCGACGCTAGGGAGTGTTCCGGTGACCGTCCAGGGGGATGGGTGCATGTGGACGGCCGCGTGACCGCGTCCGAGGATCCCCTCTGAACGGCACCCTCATGCGGCGGCGCCGTCCCGGCGGGCGTGGGCGGCGGCGACGACGTGCGGCACCATCGCCTCGGCGATGTGCGCGTAGCCGGCCGACGACGGGTGGAAGCGGTCGGCGGAGAACAGCGCCGGGTCGGTGCCGAAGGCCGCGGCCACCGCGTCGGAGACGGCGGCGACCAGCGCGCCGTTCGCGCGGGCGACGGCGGCCTGCTCGCGCTGCAGCAGCCTCGAGGCGGTCTGCACCACCGGACGCAGTGCCGAGGGCACCCACGGCACGGTCGACATGTCCGGCGCCGGGACGACGACCACGTCGGTGCCGGCGGCGCGGAGCCCGGCCAGCGCGCTCGCCAGGGCCGCGGCGGCCTGTGCCGGGGGCACCAGCCGCGCCAGGTCGTTGGCTCCGACCAGCACCACGGCGAGGTCGACGTCCAGCGGTGCTGCCCGGCGGACCTGCGCGGCCAGGTCGCGCGACACCGCCCCGGGGACGGCGAGCACCGACAGGTCGACGTCGTAGCCGGCGTCGGTCAGGGCGGCGGCCAGCCGCGGGCCGAGAGCGTCACCCGGCCCGGCGGCGCCGGAGCCGTACGCGAGGGAGTCACCGAGGAGGGCGAGTCGGAGGGGCGTGCGGTTCACGCTTCGTACAACACCGACGCACGCACCGCCATGCCCGCGCCCCGGACGCAGCAGGGCCCGGCCGGGGTGCCCGGCCGGGCCCTGCCGAGAATCTCGTGACGTGCTGGAACGGCCACCCTTCAGGGTCCCGCGCCGAGCCTGCGAGGCGTGGAGGGAAGGGTGGTCCTTCATCAGGCCTTCGGGCCGCCGGCGGCGTAGACGACCTGGCCGGAGACGAAGCCCGCGCCCTCGCTGATGAAGAAGGACGCCAGGTGCGCGATGTCCTCGGGCTGGCCGACGCGCTGCACCGGGATCTCCTTGGCGGCGTAGGCGATGAAGTCCTCGAACGCGACGCCCATCCGGTCCGCGGTCGCCCTGGTCATCTCGGTCTGGATGAAGCCGGGGGCGATCGCGTTGGCGGTGACGCCGAACTTGCCCAGCTCGATCGCCAGGGTCTTGGTGAAGCCCTGCAGACCGGCCTTGGCCGCTGAGTAGTTGGCCTGGCCGCGGTTGCCCAGCGCCGAGGTGCTGGACAGGTTGACGATCCGGCCCCACCTGGCGTCGATC
>DATIMX010000438.1:0-9648 GCA_035474935.1 Geodermatophilus sp.
GGCTCGACGGGCACCAGGTGGACCTGCTGGCCACCGACATCGGCCGGCTCGCCGAGCCTCGCCGGGTCGACGAGGTCGAGGTCCTCAACAGCGGCCGCGTCGACGTCCTGGTGACCGTGGGGGAGCGGACCGGCGAGCTGCAGGGGCTGGCCAACCCGCGCACGCGGGGGGGTGACGGCCCCTCCGGGGCCCCGGGGACGCTCGCGACGCTGCAGGTGAGCGGCAGCCCCGTCCCCGCCCTGCCGCCGGTGCCGGCGTACCCGCAGCTCCCGGACCTGCGCGAGGTCGAGCCCGCCGCCCACCGCACCCTGGTCCTCGGCTTCGACTGGTCCGGCGGAGGGCCCGAGGACCACGGCGACGGGCAGGAGGGACACGGCGACGGGCACGGCACGGGCGGGATGGTCATGACCATCGACGGCCGGCCCTTCGACCACGCCCGCACCGACCAGGTCACCCGGCTGGGGACGGTCGAGGAGTGGACCTACGTCAACCACACCGGGATGGACCACCCGCTGCACCTGCACGTGTGGCCGATGCAGGTCGTCGCCGTCGACGGCCGGCCGGTCGAGGACGTCGTCTACCAGGACGTCGTCCGGGTGCCGGCGGGCGGTGAGACGACGGTGCGCATCCCCTTCGAGGACTTCGACGGCCGCACCGTCTTCCACTGCCACATCAACGACCACGAGGACGCCGGGATGATGGCCGTGGTCGAGGCCCGGACCGGCTGACCTCCGCGGCCACCCCGCACGAAGGGTGCGCGGGGAGCGTCGGGACCACGGTCCACCTCTCGACGGCGCCGGACGTCCGGCCCGCCGGCTGAGGCCAGGACGAGCAGGGCCGGGACGGTCATCGGGACGGTGGAGCGCTGCTCGTACGCCGCGCTCCACCGTCCCTTCCGCGGAGCTGCTGACGTCACGGCGCCCGGGCCGCCGAGCGGGCCCGGGGCGTCAGCGGGCGGACTCCGGTCAGAGCACCGCGGTCGAGGGCGTCGAGGGGGCACCGACCCAGCGGCCCCAGACCGGCGCGACGGTGTACCGCACGCTGCCGAGGTTCAGCGTCGTGCTGTCGGTGCAGGTCTGGGTGGCCGCGCCGGGGTCGGCCGGGACGTAGACGCCGGAGACGCCGTCGGACACCGCGCCCGTGCAGCTGCCGGTGTCCATGGGCGCGTTGCTGAGGGTGGCGGTCCGCTTCAGCACGTACCCGGTCGCCGGCCGGCCGCCGTACGGCCGCGCCGTGGGCCAGGTGACCGTGAAGGTGCGCACCGCCGGGTAGATGCCCGCGGCGGTCACCGACGGCGCCGTGGTGCTCCCGGCCGGCATGCTCGCGGCCTGGCCGGAGAGCACCGCCCCGCCGGCGACGGCCCAGGCCGCGGACGCCTCCGGGGGCGGACCGAGCGGGCCGACCGCGAGCGCGAGCAGCACGGGGAGGGCGAGCAGGCGGTCGCGCACGACGGGCCGGGCGGAGGTCAGGCGGAGGCGCCGGTGACCGTGACGGGCACGCTGAAGCTCGCGCCCTGACAGCCGTCCTCGGCCGTCGCGATCATGTAGAGCGCGCCCGGGACGGTCACCGGGGTGGGCGCGGAGCCCGCCGCCAGGGTCACGGGTGGGGTGAGCGGGATCGGCGCGGTCGTGGTGGGCAGCACGTTGCCGGCGGCGCAGGTGCGGCCGGTCAGCGGGTTCGTCGTCACCGAGCCGAGGGTGGCCGACGTGATCGTCACCGGGAACGGGTTGGGGTTGGTCACCGTGGTGGCGACCGACCCGACGGTGCCCGAGCCGTAGCCCGTCGCCGGCGTCGCGCCCGAGGGCAGCGGGTACAGCGCACCGACGGGGCTGCCGGCGCCCACGACGAGCCCCGTGACGCTCGCCGCCCGCGCGGCGCCCTGGCCGGTCCCGGTGGCGGTCCAGGACGCGACGGCGACACCGCCGCCGGTCAGCAGCAGGGTGACGCCGAGGACGACCCCCGCCCGCCGGCGCAGCCTGGTCCACATCGTGGTCTCCGTCCCCCGCCGTCCGATCCGTCGTGCACGACCATCGGCCGCGCCACCGGTTTTGTTGAGACGAACGTGTCGCGGGCCTCACCCGGGAGGGGCGGGACGTGACCACCGTGACGTTTGAGCCGGTGCTGTGGCGACCTGCACAGACGTGGGGACGGCGGGACGCGGCGGGAGCTGCAACCGTGGATGTGGGTGCCCGAGGTCGTGTGCTCTCCCCGCCCCTCGAGCGGCCACCCCGGTGGTGGCCCGCGTCTCCCTCCTGCGAGGTCCCCGTGCCCATCTCCCCGCTGCTCTCGCGTGCCCGCACCCCGGTGCCGGCACCGGTCGCTCTCCCGCCGTCCCGGCTGCAGGCCGCGGTCGCCGCCGTCTTCGCACTGGACGGCGCCGTCTTCGGCAGCTGGGCCGCCCGGGTGCCCGACGTCGCCGCCAGCGTCGGCGTCGGGCACAGCGCCCTCGGCGTCGCGCTGCTCTGCCTGTCCATCGGCGCACTGGCGGCGATGCAGGTCACCGGCGCGCTCTGCGCCCGGCTCGGCGCCGGCGTCGTGGCCACCGTCGGGGCGCTGCTGCTCTGCGTGTCCGTGGTGCTGCCCGGCCTGGCGACGTCGATGCCCGGGCTGTGTGCCGCCCTGCTCGTCTTCGGCGCCGCCACCGGCATGGTGAACGTGGCGGCCAACGCCGTCGGTGTCAGCGTCGAGCGTCGGCTCGGCCGGCCGCTGCTCTCCGGCCTGCACGCCGGCTTCAGCTTCGGCGGTCTGGCCGGCGCGCTGCTCGGCGGGCTGCTGGCGACGGTGGCCGGCGTCGCCGCCCACCTGGTGCTCGTCGGCGCCGTCGGCCTGCTGGTGACCGCCTGGGCCGGGCGGGCGCTCGTCGGTGCGGACGGCCCGCGGTCCGCAGCACCCGGACCCGCCGCGGAGGGGGGCCGGTCGCGGCCCACCGCGGTGCTCGTCGTCCTCGGGGCCGTCGCCGGCTGCACCGCCTTCGGCGAGGGCGCGCTCTCCGACTGGGGTGCGCTGCACCTGCGCGAGGAGCTCGGCGCGACGACGGCGCTGGCCGCCGCCGGGTACGCCGGGTTCTCCCTCGCCATGGCCTGCGGCCGCCTCGCCGGGGGCCGGCTGGTGGCGGCGATGGGGGAGCGGCGGCTGCTGGCCGGCGGTGCCGTGCTGGCCGCCGCCGGCGGGACGGCCGCGATGACGGCGACCTCGCTGCCGACCGCCCTGGCCGGGTTCCTGGTGGTCGGGCTCGGGCTGGCCAACGTCTTCCCGCTGGCGATCTCGCGGGCCGGCGTCCTCGGCGGTGCGCGCGGCATCGCCCTGGCCACCACCGTCGGCTACACCGGGCTGCTCGGCGGGCCGCCGCTGATCGGCCTGCTGGCCGAGCACGCCGGGCTGCCCGCGGCGCTGGCCACGGTGCCGCTGCTCGCGCTGGTCGCCGCGGTGCTGTCGCTGTCGGTCGCCGGGGACGCGCTGCGGGTCCCGGTGACGCGGCGGGGTCTGGTCACCGCCGTCCGCGGGAGCACCGACGGGCTGCGCGAGGCCGTCGTCCCCCGGCTGCAGCCCCTGGTGTCGGGCTTCGGCCACGGCACCGCCGTCTACGTCCGTGAGCTGCGGACCCTCGACCCCTCCGCCTGACCCGCCGGGGCCGCTCGGCTTCAGGAGCGCAGCCCCCGTGCCGATGAACTGAACGGTGGAGTCCGCGCTCCGCCGCAGGTTCCACGGGCGGGGAGGTGAGGGCGGTGGTCCGCGGTACGACCACGCTCGTCGCCGCGGCCCCGTCGGACGCCGCCGTCCCCGCGGCGGACCCGCACGCCGGCCGGCCCGAGGGCCGGCCCCTGGTGCTGCTCTCCTACGTCTGCGGCTTCACCCTGGCCGCCCTCTTCCACGGCCTCGACGAGACCCTCGGCGTTCTCGGCGGCGTGCTCAACGTCGTCTTCGGCGTCTACTTCTGCCGGCACCTGGCGTTCGCCGTCGCCGCCGCCCGCTGGGCCGAGCACGACATGCTCGCCGCCGACGTCGGGCTGTCGAGCTGGACGCCGTCGGTCGCGGTCTTCGTCGGCTGCAAGAACGAGGAGCTCGTCGTCGACGGGATGGTCACCGCGCTGCTCGCGCTGGACTACCCGGCCGACCGGCTCACCCTCGTCGTGGTCGACGACGGCTCCGACGACACCACCGGCGACCGGCTCGACGCCTGGGCCGCCCGGGAGCCGCGGTTGCGCGTGCTGCACCGCCCGCCGGGCTCCGGCGGCGGCAAGTCCGGCGCGCTCAACGACGCCCTGCACCTGGTCGACGCCGAGATCGCCGTCGTCTTCGACGCCGACCACGAGCCGGACCCGACGGCGCTGCGGCGGCTGGTCCGGCACTTCCGCGACCCGGTCGTCGGCGCGGTGATGGGCCGCTGCGTCATCCGCAACGGCCGCGACTCGCAGATGGCCTCGACCGTCTTCGTCGACTTCCTCTCCGGCTACCTGGTCAACGAGTACGGCCGGCAGGCGCTGTTCGAGCTGCCCGCGTACGGCGGCGCGAACTGCGCGGTCCGCATGTCCACGCTGCGCGGCCTCGGCGGGTGGAACCCGCACACCGTCACCGAGGACACCGACCTCACGCTGCGCGTGCTCATGGCCGGCCAGCGCGTCCGCTACGACCTCTCCGCCGTCGACTTCGAGGAGGCGGTGGTCAGCGCGCAGCGGTTCTGGAAGCAGCGGTACCGGTGGGCCCGCGGCCACCAGAAGTGCTTCCGCGACTACTGGCGCCCGCTCATGCGCTCGCCGCACCTGAGCCTGGTCGAGAAGGTCGAGACGACGCTCTTCCTGCTCGTCTACCACGTGCCCCTGCTCAGCGGGATCGGCCTGGTGCTCACCGTGCTGCGCGCCTTCGGCATCGGCGACCTGCCGGTCGTGGCGCTGCTGCCGCTGTCGATGCTGCTGTTCGTCGGCCCGCTGGCCGAGCTCTCCGTCGGCCTGCTGATCGGCCGGGTGGAACGGCGCTCCGCGTGGCGGCTGCTGGGCTTTCTGCCCGCCTTCGCGCTGTCCATCTGGATCACCACGCGCGCCTACGTCGACGGCATGCTCGGCCGCCCCTACACCTGGGTGAAGACCTCGCGCTCGGGTGCGACCTCGACGGTGCGGGTGGACCCGCCCGTGGTCGCGCCGGCCGGGGCGGGGTCGTGACCGCGGCCGCGGCCGTGCCGGCCGACGCGCGGGGCCGGCACCGGCAGGGACGCCGTCCCCAGCGCAGCGGCCGGCGACTGGTCCCGGTGCTGTTCGACCTGGCGCTGGCGGTGGTCATCTGCGCCCTCGGCTTCCGCTACGGCGCCGGCTTCCTGCAGGTGCACGAGGCCCGCTGGGTCGCCGACGTGCTGGACCTGGTCGGCGTCGACTCGGTGTCGTCGTCCCTGGAGCGGCACGTCCTGGTGTTCCGCCCCGACGGCGAGATCATCCTGGCCGAGGTCACCGAGTCCTGCTCCTCGATCCTGTCGGTGCTCGGCCTGACCGCGCTGACCGCCGTCGTCCTGCGCGGCCGTCGCCAGCACGCCGTCGCCGGGCTCGTCGTCGCCGTCGCCGCGCTGTTGGCGCTCAACCACCTGCGGCTGGTCGGCTCGACCCTCGCCGGCCTGGTGTGGGGGACGCCGGCGCTGGTGCTGTTCCACGACTGGGTCGGCACCGTGTGGAACCTGGCCGCGACCCTCGGCGGCTTCCTGCTCATGGTCTGCATCACGCTGCCGACCGCCGAGCGCGCCGAGCAGGACGTCGCGGGGCGGCACACCGCCCGCCGTCCCGACAGCTGGGCGCGCCCGGGCCTGGGCTACCGGCTCGACGACGACGACGTGCGCGCCGCCTCCCGGCGGTTCAACCTGACCGGCCTCATGTACCGGTACGTGCTGCCGACGCGGGTCGCCCGGTGGATGGGCGCGCGCCGGGAAGCCGGGCGCATCGACTACCGGATCGGCCACCTGCCCTCCGACGAGCGGGCCGCCCGGGTCCGCGCACTGGTCGCGGACGGGCTGGGCGCGCACGCCGCCTCCCTGGTCGCGGTGGCGACCTACGACGACGACCCGACCGTCCTCGACGCGCTCGCCACCTCGATCGCCGCGCGCCAGTGGGAGCCGGTGACCAACCACCGGGTCGCCGCGCTGCGGCTGTGGGCGCGCGGCTGGCTGCTCCAGCACCCGGAGCGGGACGCCGTCCCGGAGTCCGCGCGGGAGCACGTGGCGGCGCCGGAGAGGCAGACCGTGCCGGTGCCGGTGCCGGTGCCGGTGCCCGTGCCCGTGGCCGGGCCGCTGTCGCCGCTGCCCTCGCCCGCGCCGGTGCGGCTGCCCCTGCCGCCCGCGCCCCTGCCGCCCGCGCCTCTGCCACCCGTGCCCGTGCCCGAGCCCCTGCCGCCCCTGCCGCCGCTCGTCCGGGTGCCCGAGCCCGCAGTCGGGCCGGACGACGACGAGCCGCCGACCGAGCGGCTGCCACGGCTGCCCGTCCGCACCGACTCGCCTCCGCCCGTGCCGACGCAGCGGCGCCCCCGCACCCCCGCCCCGACGACCCAGGACGACCGATGAGCCCCTCGCTGCCCCAGCCCCGCCCGCCCGCGGTCCCGTCACCGTCCGCCGGCGCCGCCGTGCTCGTCACCGGCGCCGGCGGCCCCGCCGGCGTGGCCGTCGTCCGCCGGCTGGTCGCCCTCGGCCACCGGGTCGTCGCCGGCGACGCCGACAGCGCCGCGGCCGGCGGTGCGCTCGCCGACATGGCCGTCACGCTCCCGCGCGGCGACCACCCGCGCTTCGTCGAGGCGCTGGTCGGCGTCTGCACCACCCACGGCGTCGACGCGCTGGTCAGCACGGTCGCCGAGGAGCTGCCGCTCCTGGCCGCCGGCGCCGAGCGGCTGGCCGCGGCCGGCGTGGCCACCTGGCTGCCGGACGCCGCCGCCGTCGACGTGTGCTGCGACAAGGCGGCCTTCGCGCGGGCCATGGCCGCCGCGGGCGTGCCGCACCCGGCGACCGCGGCGGCCGCCGACGAGGTCGCCGGCGTCCCGGGCCCGTGGGTGGTCAAGCCGCTGGCCGGCCGCGGCAGCCGCGGCGTGCGGCTGCTCGACGACCGCTCGCTCGTGGTCGAGGTGCTCCGCGAGGACGCGGGCCTGATCGCCCAGACCCGGCTCACCGGCCGCGAGTTCACCGCCGACGCCCTGGTCGACCGCGACGGCAGCGTCCGCGTGGTGGTGCCGCGCTGGCGCGAGGAGACCAAGGCCGGCATCTCGGTCAAGGGCCGCACCTTCGCCTCCGACGCGGTCGCCCGGGTCGTCGTCGCCGCGCTGGCCGCGGTGGAGCTGACCGGGCCGGCCAATGTGCAAGGCTTCGTCGCCGACGACGGCACCGCGACCGTCGTGGAGATCAACCCGCGCTTCTCGGGCGGACTGCCGCTCACCCTCGCCGCCGGGGCGGACGTGGTCAGCGCGTACCTGGCCGGCGTCCGCGGTGAGCCGCTGCCGGAGCTGTCGTTCCGGGCGGGCGTCGCGATGAGCCGCTACTTCGCCGAGACCTACAGCAGCGAGGACGGCAGCCCCGTCGTCGACCCCTGCGCCCCGGTGGCGGTGACCGCATGAGCCGCACCCGGCACGTGCTGGTGCCGTTCGGCACCCGGCCCGAGGTGGTCAAGCTGGCGCCGGTCGTCCGGGCGCTGACCGACGCCGGGCACCGGGTCAGCGTGGTCGACACCGGCCAGCACACCGACCCGAGGATGGGTGCGCAGCTGCAGGCGGCGCTCGGGCTGACCCCGGGGCACCGCTTCGCACTGCCGGCCGACCCGGCCGAGCGGGCCGGCGCGCTGCACGCCGACGCGTTCCGGGCGCTGCGCCTCTCCGAGCCCGACCTGGTGCTCGCGCTCGGCGACACCAACACTGTGCCGGCCTACGCGCTGGCCGCTCGCGCCGCCGGGGTGCCGTTCGCGCACCTGGAGGCCGGGCTGCGCAGCCTCAACCCGCGCAGCGTCGAGGAGGTCAACCGGCGGGTCGCCGCGGCCACCGCCCAGCTGCACTTCGCGCCGACCAAGCGGGCGGCGGCCTTCCTCGCCGACGAGGGGGTCCCCGCCGAGCGGGTGTTCGTCGTCGGCAACCCCGTCATCGACACCCTCGTCGCCCGCGGCGTGCCACGGGTGCCGGTCGCCCAGCGCGCCGGCGTGCTCGTGACCGCGCACCGCCCGACCAACGTCGACGACCCGGTCCGCCTCGCCCGTCTCGTCGGCGTGGTGCGGGCGCTGGCCGAGCAGGTCGGCCCGGTCACCTTCCCGGTGCACCCCCGCACCGCCGCCCGCCTGGAGGCCACCGGGCTCGGCGCGCAGCTGGAGCACCCGGGCGTCACGCTGACCGGTCCGGTCGGGTACGACGTCCTGCTGGGCGCGCTGGCCTCGGCACGGCTGGCGGTGACCGACTCCGGCGGCATCCAGGAGGAGGCCGCCCACCTCGGTGTGCCGGTGGTGGTGCTGCGCGGCTCGACGCCGCGCTGGGAGGGTGTGGAGGCCGGGACGACGACGCTCGCCGGCCTGGCCGACGACCGCGCGGCCGCCGCCGTGCTGTCCGCCGCGGCCGGGCACACCAGCCCCGAGGGCCAGGAGCGGGCCGCGACGGTGCCGTGCCCGTACGGCGACGGGACGACCGGGCCCCAGGTGGCCGCCGTCCTCGCCGACGAGCGCACCGACGCCCTGCTGGCCCTCGACGAGCCCGACTTCACCGACGGCCGGCTGCCGTGGTGACCGGCTGCGAGGGGGTGCGCTGGGACGGGCCGTTGCCGCTGGGCGTCGTCGTCGACCTCGACGACACGCTCTACCCGCAGGCCGACTACCTGGCGTCGGCTGCGGCGGCGGTCGGGGTGGCGGCCGGGCACGCGGGGCTGGACGGCGCCGCGGTGCACGCCGCGCTCCGGCGGGAGCTGGCCGCCGGCTCCGACACCGGCGGGACGATCGACCGGTCGCTGCTCGCGGTCGGCGTCCCGGCGCCGTCGCTGGCCGGGCTCGTGCCGCCGCTGGTGGCGGCGTTCACGCAGCACACGCCGCCTCGGCTGTCGCCCTACCCGGGCGCCGAGGACGCGCTGCGCACGCTGGCCGCGGCCGCACCGCTGGCCTGCCTGACCGACGGCAACCCGGCCATCCAGGCGGCGAAGGTGGCCGCGACCGGGCTCGGGCCGCTGCTGCCGGTCGTCGTCGTCACCGACGCCCTCGGCGGTCGCGCCGTCCGCAAGCCGCACCCGGCCGGCCTGGTCGTCGTGGCCGCACGGCTCGGCCTACCGCCGGAACGGCTGCTCGTCATCGGCGACCGGCCCGGCAAGGACGTCGCCGTGGCGGCGGCCGTGGGTGCGCGGGCCATCCGGGTCCGGCAGGGGGAGTACGCCACCGCGCCCGACGAGCCGCGCGCCTGGGCCGTCGTCGACACGTTCCCGGCAGCCGCCGAGCTGGCGCTGTCCGTGCTGGGGGCGCTGGCCCGGGGCTGACGCCACCCGTCCGGGTGGTCCTCGCCGGGAACCCTCCAGTTCCGGATCCGGCGCGTCGATGCGTCCCCGACGGGCGGGCCGGCCGCCCCGGACGCGAGGACCCCGAGACATGGACCGCAGGTCATCGACGGTGCGGCAGCTCCGCTCCCGTGCGACCCGTGCCGCCCTGGTGGCGCTCATCGTGGTGGCGGGGCTGC
>DATIMX010000439.1:0-11017 GCA_035474935.1 Geodermatophilus sp.
GGGAGGAACCCGCGCAGGCCGATGTCGAGGATGAGGCCACCCTTGACGACCTCGATGACGGTGCCGGTGACGACCTCGTCGGCTTCCTTCTTGGCCTCGATCGTGCCCCAGGCGCGCTCGTACTGTGCGCGCTTCTTGGACAGGATCAGACGCCCTTCCTTGTCCTCCTTCTGGAGAACCAGGGCTTCCACCTCGTCGCCGACGCTGACGACCTCGTGCGGGTCGACGTCGTGCTTGATGGAGAGTTCGCGCGAGGGGATGACGCCCTCGGTCTTGTAGCCGATGTCCAGCAGCACCTCGTCCCGGTCGACCTTGACGATGACGCCTTCGACGATGTCGCCGTCGTTGAAGTACTTGATCGTCTGGTCGATGGCCGCGAGGAAGTCCTCGGCGGTGCCGATGTCGTTGACGGCGACCTGGGGGGTGCTGTTAGGACGGACCTGGGTGGAGGTCATGTGGTCGAGTGCTCCGGACGGGGGGTGCGTAGGGACAGAACGACCCGCGGCCGGGTGACCGCGGGGAGCGGGGAGAGCCGGCGCGCGCCGATCCCCTGGTGGGTTCAGCACCGACAGACCTCTGGCGCATTCCCCATGGTACGGAGCCGGGGAGCACCCGGTCCACCGGGGTGCAGCGCCTCCCCGGGGGCCTCCGGCGTGTCACGATCGGCGTGTCATGGACAGCCCGGCCGCACCCCCGTCCGACCTCCCCATCGCCGACGACGGCTACCCGGCTCCTGGCGGCGTCGCCCGGCGCCCGGCGGGGACGGCGGAGTCGGTCCGGGCCAACCGGCGCTGGTGGGACGCCGCAGCGCCGGCCTACCTCGCCGAGCACGGCAGCGACCTCGGCGACGTCGACTTCCTGTGGTGTCCCGAGGGGCTGCGCGAGTCCGAGGCGCACCTGCTGGGCGACGTCGCCGGCCGTCGGGTGGTCGAGGTCGGCTGCGGGTCCGCGCCGTGCGCGCGCTGGCTGCGCCGCGAAGGGGCGGACGCCGTCGCGCTCGACCTCTCCGGCGGGATGCTGGCCCGGGCCGCCGAGCTGAACCGGGTTACCGGCATCGACGTCCCGCTGCTGCAGGCCGACGTCGGGGCGCTGCCGCTGGCGACCGAGAGCGTGGACCTGGCCTGCTCGGCGTTCGGTGGGCTGCCGTTCGTCGCGGATGTCGAGGGGGCGCTCGCCGAGGTGGCGCGGGTGCTGCGGCCCGGCGGGCGGTTCGTCGCGTCGGTGAACCACCCGTTCCGCTGGCCGCTGCCGGACTCCCCCGACCCCGGGGACCTGCGGGTCGTCTCCTCCTACTTCGACCGGACGCCGTACGTGGAGACCGACGCGGACGGCCGCACCGTGTACGTCGAGCACCACCGCACGGTCGGCGACTGGGTGCGCGCCGTCGTGGGCGCGGGACTCGTCCTCGAGGACCTGGTGGAGCCGGAGTGGACGCCGGGCCGCACGCAGGAGTGGGGCCAGTGGTCCCCGGCCCGCGGGGCGCTGGTCCCCGGCACCCTCGTGCTGGTCTGCCGCAGACCCGGCTGATCAGCTGCCGGGCACGAGCACGACGCGGCGTCCGCCGCTCGCGGTGCGGTCCCAGCCCTCGGCCGCCCGGGACAGCGGCAGGACGTCGTGGTCGACCGCCAGCTGCCCGGTGGCGGCGCAGGCGAGCACGGCGGCGAGCGCGGTGGACCGCTGCTCCCCGGTGAGCGCGTTGTTGGTGTAGCCGAGCACCGAGGCGCTGCGGCTGCGCAGGATGGCGGAGGAGAACTCCGCGGTGTCGCCCGACGCCCCGCCGAGGTTGACCAGCCGGCCGCCCGCCGCCAGCACCCGCGACGCGGCCGTCGCCGCGGCGCCGAACACGGGGTCGACCACGACGTCGGCGCTCCCGCCGGTGGCCTCCGCCAGCCGCGCCGCCAGCTCGTCGACGTCCCCGGTGAGGAGGACGACCTCGTCGGCGCCGGCCCGCGCGGCCCGCTCGGCGGACGCTCCCGGCCGGCACACGGCGACCACCCGTGCGGCGCCGAGCGCCCGGGCGGCGCCGACGGCGGCCTGCCCGACGGCTCCCCCCGCGCCGAGCACCACGACCCGCTCCCCCGGCCGCAGCTGTCCCCGCCAGGTCAGCGCCATCCACGCCGCCACCCCCGACAGGCCGATCGCGGCCACCGCCGGGTCGGGGAGGTCGGCGTCGAGCGGGACGACGTCGTCGTCAGGGACGGCGCAGCGCTCGGCCTGGCTGCCGTCGCCGGGCGCCATGCCGGCGGAGGTGGCGAACCAGACGCGGCTCCCCGCCGGGTGGACGGCGGACGCCTCCACCACGCCGACGCCCTGCACCCCGGGTGCGTAGGGCACGGCCGGGCGCCCGAAGTACGACGTCCCGGAGGCGCAGAGCAGGTCCAGGGGCACCACCGGCGCGGCCGTCACCCGGACCAGCGTCTGCCCGGCGGCGGGGACGGGGTCGGGGTGCGGGCGGTACGCCGGCGGCTCGCCCGGGGTGTGCAGGACGGCGGCGTACGAGTGGCCCCGCTGCAGGGACCCGCCGTGAGCGTGCGAGGGGCCGGGGGCGGTGGGGTCCTTCATCAGGTGGCGATGTCGGGATAGGGCAGGGAGATGTGCTGCATCGCCCTGCCGTAGGCCTTCTGGTACTCCAGCGGGCCGTGGTCGCGCTCGAACATCGCGATGAACAGCGTGAGCGTCAGGAACGGGTGCGCGCCCATCTGGAACAGCGCCACGTGGTCGTGCTCGCGCAGGGCACGCCGCTCGTCCTCGGTGAACGACAGCCAGGTGGACCGCTCGACGTCGACGCAGTTGAGGATCCGGTTGGCCATCTCGGCCTCCCACCACGCCACCGTGCCCGCCGGGTCCTCGCGGTAGCGCTCGACCAGCTCGGGGTCGCGGTCGACGGTGTAGAGGAACTTGTCCAGCAGGTACCTGCTCACCGGGCCACCCCCGTCGCGACGCCGGGCGCCTGGGGCGCGCCGTTCGGGTACCAGGTGAAGTAGGCCTCCATGGTGTGGAACAGGTCGAGGGTGTCGACGTGGTCGGCCTTCTGCCCCTCGCCGGCCACGCCCATCATCAGCATGAAGTCCATGAAGCCGTGGGTGGCGTTCCCCGGAGCGTGCAGGCTGTCCAGGCTGACCTCCGCCAGGCAGCCCTCGAGGTCACCGCTGGCGATCCACTCCACGGCCTTGCGGTCGAACTCCGGGTCGGGGCCGTGCTCGCCGAACTGGCGCGGACCGCCCAGCTCCAGCGACAGGTGCCCGGTGCCGATCACCGCGACGCGCTTGTCGCTGTCCCAGGACTCGACCATGTCCCGGATCGCCTGCCCGAGCTGGACGAACCGCCTCGGCTGCGGCAGCGGCGGGGCGAAGATGTTCGTGTAGACCGGCACGATCGGCAGGTCGGCCTGCGGGCGCAGCGTGATGATCGGGCACGTGATGCTGTGGTCGATCCGCAGCTCGTTGCTGAAGGCCAGGTCGAATCCGCGGTCCAGGCCGTCGCGCAGCAGGTGGGCGGCGAGCTCCTCCTCGCCCCGCAGCAGCATGCGGGGCAACCCGAACTCGCGCTCCTCGTTGTAGAAGTTCGCGTCGAAGAACGGCGCCTTGCCCACCAGGAACTGCGGCATGTTGTCCAGCCACAGCTGGTGGAAGTGGTCGCTGCCGACCATCACCAGGACGTCGGGCTCGGCGACGGTGAGCGTCTCGCGGAACCGCTCGATCTTGGCCACCCACTCGTCGGCGAACGGCGGCCGGTCGGCACCGGTCGACGTGCTCGCCCGGTAGTAGAACGGGTGGTGCGTGGACGCGATGACCGCGGCCAGTTCAGCCATGACGACCTCCGTTGGCGTCAGTGCCCGGGAGCGGGTCCGGGACGTAGGGGTCCGGGGGGACGGACCGGTTGTTGAGGTCGACGGAGAGGAAGACCTCGTTGGCGACCGGGTGCCGCAGCTCCTCGGCCAGCTGCCCGATCAGCCCGGCGGTGCGCGCGAGCAGCGCGAAGCCGCGCAGCAGCTCCAGCGGCAGCCCGAGGTCGGCCAGCGCCGCGCCGCACACCCCGGCGCCGTTGAGCGGCAGGGTCCTGCCCAGCACCCGGGGGTGGACCCGGCCGATCGCGGCGAACAGCGACAGGTGGGGTCCGTGGAGCCCCTCCTCGGCGGCGATCTGGAACAGCCGCGGGGTCCGCGGGTCGCCGTCCTTGTGCACGTGGTGACCGAGGCCCGGGACGAAGCGGCGCGCGGCGCGCTGCGCGCTCACCGTCTCCAGCGCCAGGGCGTCCCAGCCGGCGTCGTCGGTGGGCAGGACGCCGTCCACCCCGGTCAGGACGTCGTGCAGGAAGCGACCGCAGTCCTCGGTGACGCCCAGGAAGCGGGAGCCGCCGCCGAGCAGGCCGGCGGCGAGCGCCCCCTGCACCGAGTCCGGGGCCGACAGGTGGGTCAGCCGGGCGACGATCGCCGTCGGGGTGAAGCCGTGGTCGGCCAGCGCCGCGAGCACGGCCTCGAACACCCGGGTCTCCCCGCGCGTGGGGCGGCGCTGGGTGGCCAGCCAGAAGGCGAGCTCGCCGAAACCGACCTCCCCCATCACGTCGCGCGCGAGGTCGGTGCCGAGCAGGGTGATGCTGTCGCGGCTGGAGGCGCCCAGCGCCGTCGGGTACTCGGGGCGCTCCGCGCTCATCGGCCGTCCTCCTCAGGGGTCGTCAGCCAGCGGCGGATCTCCTCGCCGTGCTCGTCCAGGCCGGGTGGGGGCAGGCGGTAGTCGGCCGGGGTCTCGGAGAACCGGATCGGGTTGCGCACCGACGGGACGGCGGCAGCGCCCTCCCCCACGGTCACCACCGGGTCGAGCCCCACCTCCTCGGCGAAGGCGACGCCCTGGTCCACGGTGTTGATCGGTCCGCAGGGCACGCCCGCGGCGATGATGTCGCGGAACCACTCGAGCTTGGGGCGGGTGCGCAGCCGCTCGACCAGCAGCGGCCGGAGCTGGTCGCGGTTGGCCGTCCGGTCCTCGTTGCGGCTGAAGCGCGGGTCGTCGGCCAGCTCCGGCACGCCGAGCACCTCGACGAGCCTGCGGAACTGCCCGTTGTTGCCCGCCGTGACGATGAGGTCCCCGTCGGCGCAGGGCAGCGGCTCGTAGGGGAACAGGCTCGGGTGGCTGTTGCCCATCCGGAACGGGACGACGCCGCCGGCGACCCAGGCACTGGCGTGGTTGACCAGCCCGGACAGCGCCGAGGCCAGCAGGTTGACCTCGACGTGCTGACCACGGCCGGTCTCGTGCCGCAGGTTCAGGGCCGAGAGGACGCCGATGGTGGCGTGCAGGCCGGCCATCACGTCGAACACCGAGATGCCGGCGCGGAACGGCTCGCCGTCCGGGTCGCCGGTGAGGCTCATCAGGCCCGAGATCGCCTGCACGATGAGGTCGTAGCCGGGCAGCGACGCGCCGCCCGGCTGGCTGCCGAAGCCGCTGATCGAGGCATACACGATGCCGGGGTTGGTGGCCGACACGGTGGCGTGGTCGAGGCCGAAGCGGGCCAGGCCGCCGGGCTTGAAGTTCTCGACGAGCACGTCGGCACGACGGGCCAGCTCGCGGGCGGCCGCGAGGTCGTCGGGGTCCCTGAGGTCCAGCGCGACCGACCGCTTGTTGCGGTTGACGCCGAGGTAGTACGTGGCGACGCCCTCGCGCACCGGCGGCTGCCACGACCGGGTGTCGTCACCGGCCGGCCCCTCCACCTTGACCACCTCGGCGCCCAGGTCGGCCAGCAGCATGGTCGCGTAGGGCCCGGCGAGGACACGGGAGAAGTCGGCGACGAGCAGACCGGCCAGCGGGCCGCTGCCCCCGCCGGCTCCGGGGACCTTGCTGCGGTCGGTCATGGGGTCCCGGAACTCCTCGACGTCGAGAGCGGACACGTGTCCGCATGGGTGCCCGCAGTCTCAGCAGCGCCGTTCCACCCAGTCAAGGGCGGACATGGACGCTGAGGTCTCCCGTTCGACGACTCTTGACAGTGCGGCCCGGATCACTCCAAGGTGACCGCGGCGCCGCGCGCGACCGTCATACGGACAGGCGTCCGTTGAGCCCGGCGAGTTCTGGAGGCCACCTGTGTCCCACCCCGACAGCGAGGTCGTGGTGCCGTCCGGCGACCAGCCGGTCGTCCTGCGCGGCGGCACGGTCCTGACGATGGACGACGCCCACACCGTCCTGACCGATGCCGACGTCCTGGTCACGGGCGACCGGATCGCCGCGGTCGGCCCGGCGCTGGAGGTCCCGCCGGGCACGTACGAGATCGACGCGCGCGGCGGCATCGTGATGCCGGGGATGATCGACACCCATCGGCACATGTGGCAGACCGCGATGCGGGGCTACGGCGCCGACTGGACGCTCACCCAGTACTTCGTCTGGTACTACCTCGAGCACGGCAGGAAGTTCCGTCCCCAGGACATCGCCGCGGGCAACCGGCTGGCGGCCATCGAGTCCCTCGACGCCGGCGTCACCACAACCGTCGACTGGTCGCACAACCTGCAGTCGGTCGACCACGCCGAGGCCGCGCTCGACGCGCTGCGCTCGGTGCCCGGCCGGTTCGTGCTGGCCTACGGCAACATCCAGGCGGGTCCGTGGGAGTGGACCGCCGACCCCGCCGTCCGCGGCTTCCTGGAGCGGCTGCGGGACGCCCGCGACGACAGGATGGGCGTACAGCTGGCCTTCGACGTCACGGGCGACCCCGCGTTCCCGGAGAAGACGGCCTTCGAGGCGGCCCGGGAGCTCGGCCTCCCGGTGACGACCCACGCCGGCGTCTGGGGTGCCACCAACGACACCGGCATCCAGCAGATGTACGACAACGGGTTCATGACGCCGGAGACGACCTACGTCCACGCCTCCACGCTCACCCGCGACAGCTACCAGCGGATCGCCGCCACCGGCGGCTCCATCTCGGTCGCCACCGAGTCGGAGTGCAGCGCCGGGCAGGGGCATGCCCCCACCGAGCAGGTGCTGCAGTACGGCATCCCGGTGTCCCTGTCGATGGACACCAGCGTGTGGTGGAGCGGTGACATGTTCTCCGCCATGCGTGCCACGCTCAACGCCGATCGCATGGCCGAGCACATGGACGCCCACCTCAAGGGCGAGACCATCACGCACCTGCGGCTGCGCGCCCGGCAGGTCGTCGAGTGGACCACTCGGGGTGGCGCGCACACGGTCGGCCGGGACGCGGACCTGGGCAGCCTCGAGGCGGGCAAGAAGGCCGACGTCGTCCTCATCAAGAACGACTCCTCCCCGGTGTCCTTCCCGTTGCTCAACCCGTTCGGGCACGTCGTCTTCCAGGCCCAGCGCTCGGACGTGCACACCGTCCTGGTCGACGGGCGCATGGTGAAGCACGACGGCCGGCTCGTCGGGATCGACCTGGCCCCGGTGCGCCGGGAGATCGAGGACACGATCGAGTACCTGCGCGCGGAGATCGGCGAGGAGGCGTGGCAGGCGGGGATGTTCCCCGAGGCGCCGGCCGCGGAGGCGGAGATCCTGGACAACCCGTACCGGTACACCGATTTCAAGGACGAGTCGAAGCGGGCCGGCGGCGCGGCCCGGGTGCTCGGCCGCTGAAGGAGGACCCCGTCCGGCCCCACCCTCGCACGCTCAGGGCGGGGCCCGGGACGGGGCCGGGAGAGGGGGACGACATGGCGGGACGCGGCGCGGGACCGGACTTCGTGGAGGCACTGGCACGCGGCCTCGACGTCCTGGCCTGCTTCGACGCCGACCGGCCGGCGATGTCGCTCAGCGACGTGGCCACCGCGGCCGGGCTGGCCCGGCCGACCGCCCGCCGGCTGCTGCTGACCCTCGAGGAGCTGGGGTTCGTCCGCAGTTCCGGGGGGCTGTTCCAGCTGACCCCGAAGGTGCTCACCCTGGGCACCGCCTACGTCAGCTCACTCGGGCTGTGGGACATCGCCCGGCCGCACCTCGAGGCGCTGGTCACCCGCACCGGCGAGTCGTCGTCGATGGCCCAGCTGGACGGCTCGGACATCGTCTACGTGGCCCGGGTGTCGGTCCCCAAGCTCATCGCCCTCCGGGTGGAGATCGGCACGCGGTTCCCCGCGGCGCAGACCTCGCAGGGCAAGGTCCTGCTCGCCGCCCTCTCCCCTGCCGAGCTGGAGGCGACGCTGGCGGTGCCCAGCCGCGCCGGGCTGCCGGCCTACATCGGCCGGTCCGTCGAGCAGCTCCGCGACGAGCTGACCGGGGTGCGGGCCCGGGGCTGGGCGCTGGCCGACGAGGAGCTGGCCCCCGGGGTCCGGTCCGTGGCGGTGCCGGTCCGGGACGCCACGGGCGCGGTGCGCGCGGCGATGAACGTGACGGTGCACGTGGCCGAGACCTCGGTCGACCGGCTGCTCGACGAGCACCTGCCGCGGCTGCTGCGGACGGCCGGCGACGTCAGCGCCGAGTGGGCCCTGTGGCAGAGCCGACCGCACGTCGAGGTGCCACGCGGCGGCATGCAGACCGCCTGACGGCCCCGGTGCGGGGTCCCGCGCCGGGCCTGCGAGGCGTGGGGGCACCGGGGCCCGTCCTCAGTGGGCGGCCTCGTTCCAGGTCCGCCCGAAGCCGACCGAGACCTCCAGCGGCACCGACAGCTGCGCGGCGCCGGCCATCTCGCGGCGCACCAGCGTCTCCAGCGCCTCCCTCTCCCCCTGCGCCACCTCGAGCACGAGCTCGTCGTGCACCTGCAGCAGCATCCGGGAGCGCAGCCCCTCGTCGGCGATCGCCTTCTCCACGCGGAGCATGGCCACCTTGATGATGTCGGCCGCCGAGCCCTGGATGGGGGCGTTGAGCGCCATCCGCTCGGCCATCTGCCGGCGCTGCCCGTTGTCGCTGGTCAGGTCGGGCAGGTAGCGCCGGCGACCCAGCGTGGTCTCGGTGTAACCGGTCTGGCGGGCGTCCTCCACGACGCCGTCCAGGTACTCGCGGATGCCGCCGAAGCGCTCGAAGTAGGCGTGCATCTGCTCGCGCGCCTCCTCGGTGGAGATGCGCAGCTGGGAGGCGAGCCCGTACGCCGACAGCCCGTAGGCCAGGCCGTAGCTCATGGCCTTGATCCGGCGGCGCATCTCCGGGTCGACGTCGTCGATCGGGATGTCGAACGCCCGCGACGCGACGAAGGAGTGCAGGTCCTCACCCGACGTGAAGGCCTCGATGAGCCCCTCGTCGCCGGAGAGGTGCGCCATGATGCGCATCTCGATCTGGCTGTAGTCCGCCGTCATCAGCGACTCGTAGCCGGAGCCCACGATGAACGCCTGCCGGATCCGGCGGCCCTCCGCCGTGCGGATCGGGATGTTCTGCAGGTTCGGGTCGATCGAGGACAACCGGCCGGTGGCGGCGATCGTCTGCTGGAACGTCGTGTGGATCCGCCCGCCGTCGTCGACCATGGGGATCAGGCCGTCGATGACGGTGCGCAGCCGGGTCACGTCGCGGTGCCGCAGCAGGTGCTCGAGGAACGGGTGGCCGGTCTGCGCCAGCAGGTTGGTCAGCGCCTCGGCGTCGGTCGTGTAGCCCGACTTGATCTTCTTGGTCTTGGGCAGGCCCAGCTCGTCGAAGAGCACCGCCTGCAGCTGCTTGGGTGAGCCGAGGTTGACCTCGCGGCCGATCACCGCGTAGGCCTCGGCGGCCGCGGCGGCCACCCCGTCGGCGAACTCCCGCTGCAGCTCGCGCAGGAAGTCCAGGTCCGCGGCGATGCCGCGCTGTTCCATGCGGGCCAGCACGAAGGTCAGCGGCAGCTCGAGTTCCTCGAGCAGCGAGTCGCCGCCGCGCTGACCGAGCACGGAGTCCAGCGCGTCGGAGAGGTCGTTGACGGCGACGGCCTTGAGGACGTCGGCGTGCGCGGCCTCGCGGGCGAGGTCCTCCTCCGACGGGCCCATCCCGTCGAGGGTCAGCTGGGGCTCCTCGGCGGCGGAGTCCTTCAGCTCGCGGCGCAGGTACCGGACGGCGAGGTCGGCCAGGTCGAACGAACGCTGCCCGGGCAGCGCCAGGTAGGCGGCCAGCGCGGTGTCGCTGACCACGCCGGCGAGGTCCCAGCCGCGGGCCCAGACCGCCAGCAGCGGGCCCTTGACCTCGTGCACGACCTTCTGCGCGTCCGGGTCGGCCAGCCAGTCGGCCAGCGCCTGCTCGTCGGCGGCGTCGAGGTCGGGGCCCAGGTCGACGAAGGTGGCGTGGTCGTCGCCACCGGCGAGCGCGATGCCGGTCAGCTCACCGGTGCCCCGGCCCCAGGTCCCCCGGAAGATCATGCCGGTGCGGCTGGTGCGCGCGTGCTGGTCCAGCCAGGCACCCAGCCCGCCGGCGGGCACCTCGTCCTCGGTGACGTCGAAGCCGCCCTCGGCCTCCGGCTCGGCGCTGGTGAGCGTGGCGAACAGCCGGTCGCGCAGCACCCGGAACTGCAGGTTGTCGAAGAGGGTGTGCACCTCGTTGCGGTCCCAGGCGCGGACGGCGAGGTCGACGGGGCCCACCTCCAGCGGGACGGCGCGGTCGAGCTCGGTCAGCCGCCGGTTCTGCAGCACCGAGGACAGGTGCTCGCGCAGCTTGTCGCCGACCTTGCCCTTCACCGTGTCGACCTGGTCGACCAGCGCGTCGAGCGAGCCGTACTCGCGGACCCACTTGGCCGCGGTCTTCTCCCCCACGCTCGGGATGCTCGGCAGGTTGTCGCTGGGGTCGCCCCGCAGCGCGGCGAAGTCGGGGTACTGCGTGGGCGACAGCCCGTACTTGGCCTCGACCTCCTCCGGGGTGAACCGGGTGAGGTCCGAGACGCCCTTGCGGGGGTACAGCACGGTGACGTGCTCGTTGACCAGCTGCAGGGCGTCGCGGTCGCCGGTGCAGATGAGCACGTTCATGCCCTGCTCGACGGCCTGCACGGTGAGGGTGGCGATGACGTCGTCGGCCTCGTAGCCCTCCGCGGTGATGACCGGGATGTGCAGCGCGGCCAGCACCTCCTGGATGAGGCTGACCTGGCCGCGGAAGTCGGTCGGGCTCTCGCTGCGGTTGGCCTTGTACTCCGCGTAGATCTCGCTGCGGAACGTCTTGCG
>DATIMX010000440.1:0-2241 GCA_035474935.1 Geodermatophilus sp.
TGGTGGCGCGCAGGACGGCGAGGTCGTCGGCGCCGGCCCGCAGGAACCGGCCGGACCACTGGTCGAGGTCCCCGGCGGCGATCGCGGCGACCAGCTCGACGACGCGCTCCGGCGGTGTCCAGTCGGTGAAGCCACGCCACATCGGCATCGCGCGGGTCATCGGGGTGTCGACGACCCCGGGCGCCACGTCGAACACGCGCACGTCCAGGCCCTCGAGCGCGCCGGCCAGCGCCTCGGTCATCCGCATCAGGCCGGTCTTGGCCACCGAGTACGCGGAGTACTCCGGGCGGGCGCGCAGGCTCATCCCGCTGGCGAGGTCGACGACGCGGCCGCGGTTGCGCAGCACCATCCACGGGACGACGGAGCGGGCGAGCAGGAACGCGCCGCGGACGTGGCTCTCCACGACCGACCACCACTGGTCGGGGTCGGCCTCCCACAGCGGCTCCTCGGCCGCGTCGATCACCCCGGCGTCGTTGACCAGCAGGTCGACCGGGCCGAGCTCCTCCCGCACCCGCGCGACCGCCTCGTCCACCGCGGCCCGGTCCGTGACGTCGGCGGGCACGGCCAGCGTGCGGGCACCGGTCGACTCCGCGACCTCGGCCATCGCCGCCGCCAGCCGCTCGCCGTTCCGCGCCAGACCGGCCACGGCCATGCCGCGGGCGGCCAGCCCCTCGACGAGGTGCCGGCCGATGCCGCTCGACGCGCCGGTGACCAGCGCTACGTGACCCGAGGGTGCGGCCCCCTGCAGGGACCCGCCGCGAGCTTGCGAGTAGCGGGGGGCAGGGGGTCCTTCCTCAGCCACGGAGCTCCGCGTGCTGCGCCTCCTCGACGAAGGCCACCACGCGCTGCCGGACCTCGGCGGCCTCCTCGCCGGACAGCGTCCGGTCCGGCGCCCGCAGGGTCAGCGACCAGGCCAGCGACCTGCGCCCCTCACCCAGCTGCGGCCCGGTGTAGACGTCGAACAGCCGCACCGCCTCGAGCAGGTCGCCGGCCGCCTCGCGGATCGACTCCTCGACCGCCGCGGCCGGCACCGCCTCGTCCAGCACGAAGGCCAGGTCGACGAAGACCGGCGGGAAGCTCGACAGGTGCGGTCCCACCGGCACCGACGCCGGCGGCAGCGCGTCGACGTCCAGCTCCATCACCGCGGTCCGGGGCGGGAGGTCGAGAGCCGCGCACACCCGCGGGTGCAGCTCGCCGGCGTGCCCCACCACGCGCCCGTCGACCAGCAGCTCGGCGCAGCGGCCCGGGTGCCACGGCGCCCGCTCCCCCGCGCGCACGGTCAGCTCGACGCCCGCGGCCTCGGCGACCCGGCGGGCAGCCTGGACGGCGTCGGCCCAGACGGCCGGCCGGCCGGGACCCCACCAGCCGCGCGGCTCGCGGTCGCCGGCCAGCGCGACGGCGACGTGCCACGGTTGCTCCGGCACCGCGCCCAGCAGCGCTGCCAGCGTCTCGTCGTCCGGACGCCGGTCGACGCCGGGCAGCGGAGCCGCCGACCGCTCCCCGCCGGGGAAGACCGCGCCGTGCTCGAAGAGCGCCACGTCCCGGATGCCGCGGGACAGGTTGCGCGCCAGCGCGGCGAGCAGCCCCGGCAGCAGGGTCGTCCGCAGCGCCGGCTCCTCCTCCGACAGCGGGTTGCGCACCAGCACGACCTGCCGCCGCGGGTCGTCCTCGGCCAGGCCCAGTGCGTCGAGGACCGCCGGCCCGACGAAGGGGAAGGACGGCGCCTCGACGTAGCCGAACTCCGCCAGGGCGCGCCCGACGGCCCGCCGCCGGCGCTGCCGCTCGGTCAGCCCGCGCCCGGGCGGGGCCGTGGGCAGCACCGAGGGGACGTCGTCGTAGCCGGCCAGCCGCACGACCTCCTCGACCAGGTCGGCGGGGTCGGTGAGGTCGGGGCGCCAGGTCGGCGGGGTGACCGTGAGCTGAGCGTCCCCGTCGACCGTGCAGCCGACCGCGGTCAGCAGCTCAATGACCTGCGCCGGCGGATAGGGCACGCCGGCGACCCGGCCGGGCCGCGCGGGGTCCAGCGCGATCGTCGGGCGGGGACCGCGGGTGTCGACGTCCACCAGGGCGCCGACGACGCGCGCGCCGCCGTACTCGGCCAGCAGCGCGGCGGCGCGGGCCAGCGCGGCCACGGTCATCTCCGGGTCGACGCCGCGCTCGAAGCGCTTGGCCGCCTCGCTGGGCAGCCGGTGCCGGCGGGCGGTGCGCGCCACCCCGGTCGGCTCCCAGTGCGCCGCCTCC
>DATIMX010000441.1:0-4331 GCA_035474935.1 Geodermatophilus sp.
GATGGAGAACGCCTCGCCGTAGTGCCGCCGAAGCTCCGCCGGCCAGGCGGTGGTCCAGTCCTCGGCCGCGAAGAGGCCGACCACGCTGCGACCGGTCTCCAGGCCGTAGTCGATGCCCTCGCCGTTGAGCGGGTTGACGCAGCCGGCAGCGTCGCCCACCAGAGCCCAGTTGCGGCCGGCCACCCCGGAGACCGCGCCGCCCATGGGCAGCAGCGCCGACGCCGGCGCCTCCACCGGCCCGTCGAGCCGCCAGTCCTCCCGGCGGGCGTCGGCGTAGACCTCCATCAGCGCCTTGAGCTGCACCCCGGCGGGACGGCGGGCAGTGGCCAGCGTGCCGACGCCGATGTTCACCTGCCCGGCCTCCGCGCCCAGCGGGAACACCCACCCGTAGCCGGAGAGCAGCTCCCCCTCGGCGCCGCGCAGCTCCAGGTGCGAGGAGATCCACTCGTCGTCCGCACGGCCGGAGCGCACGTAGCCGCGCGCGGCCACGCCGTAGGCGGTGTCGCGGTACCACTCGCGGCCGAGCACCCGGCCCAGCGGCGAGCGGACGCCGTCGGCCACGACCAGCCGCCGGCAGCCGACCGTCACCGTCTCGTCGTCGGCGAGCTCGAACACCACCCCGGTCACCCGGTCGCCGTCCCGCTCGACGTCGACGGCCCGCGCCCCCTCCAGCGGGACGGCGCCGTCGGCCAGCGCCACCTCGCGGATGCGGGCGTCGAGCTCCGTGCGCGGCACCGCGCTGCCGTGGTCGGGGAACGCGCCGCCGGGCCAGGGCAGCTCCCACGTCCGGCCGAAGCCGGCGGCACGCAGGCCGCGGTTGCGCGCCCGCGAGCGGGCCCAGTCGCCCAGGCCGAGGAGGTCGAGCTCGGCGATCGCCCGCGGGGTCAGCCCGTCGCCGCAGGGCTTGTCGCGGGGGAAGACGGCCGCGTCGGCGAGGACGACGTCGTGCCCGGCCCGCGCGGCCCAGGCGGCGGCCGCCGCACCCGCCGGACCGGCACCCACCACGAGGACGTCGGTGTCGATGGGGACGGCGGCGCTGGCTGGCACGCCTCCAGTGTCCCTGGCTGCGCGGAACGGGGGGCGCCCCCTCAACCGAACAGGGGCAAGCGCTCGGCCGACGGCCCCAGGACGGCGCGGTCGGCGTCGTCCAGCGGCTCCCGGCCGGTGCCGCGCCGAGCCGCCGTCGCGTCGTCCCACCCGGCCGGCAGCGGGCCGCCGAGCAGGCCCTCGAGCACCCGGCGGACCTCGGCGAGCGCCTCCGGTGCCGGGCCAGGACGGTCGAGGCAGGCCACCAGGTCCAGGTGGTGCACCGCAGCCTCCACGGCCAGCGTGGACAGCAGGTCGTCGGTCCGCAGTACGTGCCCCTGGGTGCCGACCAGGTCGTCGGGCCGGGACCGGCCTGCGGCCACACCGACTGCCGCCACGAGCTCGGCGTACATCCCGGACAGCTCTGCCGGGCCGCCGGCCACGCTGGCGCGGACGCGGGTGCGCCAGGCGACGTCCTCGTCCTGCGCCGCGGTCGGCTGCCAGGCCCGCCAGTAGGCGACGGCGTCGCTCGTGGCGGGCGGCGCCGCCGGGGTGGCCAGCGCGACCAGGCCGCGGCGGGCGTCGTCGACCAGGTGCAGCGTCAGGTCCAGGACCGCCCATCCGGCGCACCCGGTCGGCTGCCACGCCTCCTCCGGCCGCAGGTCCGTGACCAGCGTGGACAGGGCGCGGTAGGTGGCCTGGAGCAGCTCGGTGGACGACGGCACCCCGGCAGCCTGGCAGAGGCTCCCCTCCCGCAGGGGCCCGCCCCGAGCGGGCGAGGAGCCAGGCCAGGCGGGGCTCAGTCGACCTGCGGGCCGCGGGCCCGGACCTCCTCGACCGAGGCCATCGCCGCGCGCAGCTCGCCGAGCCACTCGTCGGTGTGCTGGGCGACGAGCCGGACCGCCCAGGCCAGCGCCTCGGACCGGGACCGGGCGACCCCGGCGTCCACGAGTGTGTCGAGGACCAGCCGCTCGGGCTGCCGCAGCCGGGTCATCACCGGCACCGAGAGGTTGGTGAACACCTCGCGGACGTCACCGCAGGCCGCGCCCCACGCGACCGACCGGCCGTAGCGGGCCTGCGCGGCGTCGGCGACGGCCATGCGCTGCTCGCGGGTCTCCTCGCGGAAGCGGGCGATCCGCCCGGACCGCGCCGCGGCGGCGTCGCCCTCGCCGGCCTCCGGCTCGGCGAGGGTGCCGACGACGGTGATCTCGTCGCGGTCGACGGTGAGCTCGACCGGCCCGGTGAACCAGTCGTCGGGCAGCCGCCCGGCGAACCAGCCGGCGACCTCGGCCCGCTCGACCGGGGGTGGGGCGTCCGGACCCCGGCCGCGACCGCCGGGACCGCGGCCGCGGAACCCGCCGCGCATGCCGGCGAAGGGGTTGTCAGCGAAACGGTGGTGCTGTCCGTGCACGACGGCCTCCCGAGTGAGGTGATTACACACTTACACGGTAGCCGCTGGAGCGCGGTCAGGAAGGTGCCATCGCTGCGCCGAGAGCGGACACATCGGTGACCGGCGCGGAGCAGACGAAGCCGCGGCACACGTAGGCGGCCGCCCGGCCTCCCACCAGGGGGCGGCCGGCCAGCAGGGGGACGCCGGGCGCGTCCGGCTCGCCGACCACCACCACCGCGCCCGGGCTGGTCGAGGCGCGGGCAGCGGCCGCGAGGGCGTCCCGCTCGGGCCCGGCCGGCCCGCTGACCGCGACCTCGAGCGGGCCGGCCAGCAGCGCCTCCCCCACCGCGAGCGCCCAGCCGACGGCCCGCGGGGCCCGCTCGGCCAGCTTCGCCAGCTGCCCCACGGCCGCCTCCCCCAGCTCCCGGTGCCGGGGCGCGCCGGCCAGCGCGGCGTACGACACGGCGGCACCCGCGACGGCGGCGATGCCGGACGGCGTCGGGCCGTCGGCCGGGTCGAAGGGCCGATGCACGAGCGCCTCGGCATCGGCGGCGGTGTCGTGCCAGCCGTCGTCATCGACGAACTGCTCGGCGACGACGTCCAGCAGGTCCCCGCCCAGCTCCAGCCAGCGCACCTCGCCGGTGGCCTGGTGCAGTGCGAGCAGTCCCTCGGCCGCGTCGCCGTAGTCCTCGAGCACCCCGGCCGGGGCGCCGGCGACGCCGTCCCGCGAGGCCCGGCGCAGCCGCTCGCCGACCCAGTGCACGTCGGCGAGCAGCTCCGCCGCCCGCCGCGCCGCCTGGACCGAGGACGGCGACCCGGTGAGGACCCCGTGCTCGGCCAGCGCGGCGATCGCCAGCCCGTTCCAGGCGGTCACCACCTTGTCGTCGCGCGCCGGCTGCGGGCGTCGCGCCCGCGCCGCGGTCAGCCGCTCGCGCACCGAGGCCAGCCGGGCGGGGTCGTCGGGGTCGCGCAGCAGCTGCAGCGTCGAGGTGCCGTGCTCGAAGGTCCCGGCGTCGGTCACCTCGAACACCGCGGCCGCCCACCGGCCGTCGTCCTCCCCGAGCACCTCGACCAGCTGCGCGGGCGTCCAGACGTAGGCCAGCCCCTCGACCCCCTCGGTATCGGCGTCCAGCGCGGAGGCGAAGCCGCCCTCCGGGGTGCCGAGGTCGCGGACGAGGAAGGCGGCGGTCGCGTCGGCGACCCGGCGGGCCCACTCCTCGCCGGTCGCCCGCCACAGGTGCAGGTATGCCCGCAGCAGCAGCGCGTTGTCGTAGAGCATCTTCTCGAAGTGCGGCACGACCCACCGCGCGTCGACGGAGTAGCGGGCGAAGCCGCCGGCGAGCTGGTCGTGGATGCCGCCGCGGGCCATCGCCTCGAGCGTGCGGCGCGCCATGCCCAGCGCTCGGTCGTCCCCGGTGCGGGCGGCGTGGCGGAGCAGGAACTCCAGCAGCATGGACGGCGGGAACTTCGGGGCGCCGCCGAAGCCGCCCCAGCGCTCGTCGAGGTCGGCGGCCAGCGCGGCGACGGCGCGGTCGAGCACCTCGGGCGTCAGCGGGGCCGGCGTCCCGAGGTCCAGCCGGGCGGAGATGCCCTCGGCGATGCGCGTGCCGGCCGTCTCCAGCTCCTCGCGCCGCGTCCGCCATGCGTCGGTGACCGCGGCGAGCAGCTGGCGGAACGACGGCATGCCGTGCGCGGGCCGGGGCGGGAAGTAGGTGCCGCAGTAGAACGGCCGGCCGTCGGGTGTGGTGAAGACCGTCATCGGCCAGCCGCCCTGCCCGGTCAGCGCCTGGGTGGCGGCCATGTAGACGCTGTCGACGTCCGGCCGCTCCTCGCGGTCGACCTTCACGCAGACGAAGTCGGCGTTCATCTGCGCCGCCGTCGCCTCGTCCTCGAAGGACTCGTGCGCCATGACGTG
>DATIMX010000442.1:0-4277 GCA_035474935.1 Geodermatophilus sp.
AGGAACGACCGCTTCGGTGTCCGGCGGAACACCGACCGGCCGGCGGTCGACCGCGTCCGGTAGGTCAGGTCGTCGACGAGGTTGACCAGGGTCAGCGCGTCCCTGTCGCGGCGCTCCACCTCGAACACCCCGGAGACGACGTCGCGCCAGCCGAGCAGCATCTGCCGGTCCTGCGGCGACAGGTCGGGGCGGGCGTCGACGAACTGCTCGACGACAGTGCGGCCGTCACGCAGGCGGTGCTCCAGCAGGAAGGAGTCCCACAGCAGGATCGCCCGGCTCTCGTCCTCCACGTCGGCGTCCGCGCCCTGCGCGGCGAGCATCGCGCGGAAGGCCCGGTCGTAGCGCGGCTGCTGCGAGAACTCCACCAGCTGCCGCTTCAGCTCGCCGGCCCGTTCGACGAGGTCCTCTCCCACCAAAGCAGCCTCCGCGCAGGCGCACGTCCGCGGTTGCACTCACCGTATGCCTGCCGCGCCTCCCGTCCGCGCGATCATGGAGTTCGGGAAGCAACGCGCCGACCGAGCCCGGCGTGTCGCCTCCCGGAGTTCATGATCGAGGCGCGGGCGCCCGGCGCTCCGGCCGGACCGAGCCGGTCACAACGCGCGAGCGTTCAGCAGGTCAGCGGAGAGCTCCGGCTTGCTCAGCACCGCGTCGGACAGCAGCGACACCTCGGCACCGAGCACGTGTTCGGCCACGACCGCGAAGTCGGCCATGTCCAGGGCGTCACGGTCGGGATCGACCCGGCCGAGCAGGCGATCAAGCGAGGCGAACCGCAGGTCGTAGATCAGTGCTCGGCGGCGAGGGCGACGAGCTCCCGGGCGTGGGCGCGCACCAGGCGCTCGTCGGCGCTGATCGGCTCGGGCGCGAGGGCGCCCATGCGGGGATCGTAGGAGTCCCCCGACCGGGAACGGCATCGGATGGCGATCAGGGCCACACCTCGCTGAGGGGAAGGGCGAACCCGGGCATCACGTCCTCGCCGTCCAGGACATCCTGACCGCGCAGCACGCCGACGCCGTCCGGCCGGTACACCGTGACAGTCCGGTTCTCCGGATCGACCACCCAGACGAGCCGCACCCCGGCGTCCAGCCAGGACAGCGCCTTGCCGGCCACCTCGACCGCTCTGTCGTTCGGACTGACGACCTCGGCGACCAGGTCGGGCGCCAGCGGCACGAAGCCCGGAACTCGGGCGTCCGGCATGCGGTCGGCACGGACGAACGCCACGTCCGGCGCCCGCACCGTGTCCGGGTTCCGCTCCAGCCAGAAGCCTGTCTCGGCCGTGAACACCTCACCCAGCCGCTGTGCTTCCACGAAGACGCCGATCCGGATGAGCAGCCGTGCGCCGATGCGGCCGTGTTCACCCCCCGCCGGCGCCATCGTGCGCAGTGCCCCTTCCACCAGCTCGTGCCGCATGCCGTCATCAGGCAGGTCGAGCAGCTGCTCCGCGGTCATCAGCGGAGCCTGCGGGATCGGCACGCTCGCCATGCCCACAGCCTACGAACATGAGGGGCCGCTCAGCGGTTGTGCGGGTGGGGCGGCCGGCTGCGGTGCCGGATCAGCGTGCCCACCCCGGTCGCTTCACAGACAGCCCAGCGCCGGCCGGGATCAGGCCGCGCCGAGCCGGTAGAGCGCAGTGTGGTGGACCTGCAGCACCGGCTCGTCGCCGGCCAGCACCAGCGCGTCGTACCGGACCTCGTCGTGGCGGCCGCGGCGACCCACGCCGGTGACCCGCCCGTGCGCCGTCAGCTGCCGGGGCAGCCGGGCGATCCCGAGGAAGCGGCAGTCGCTGGACGTGTGGATCCACGGCCCCAGGGCGACGTTCTCCATGAGCAGCTGGTTGACCAGCCGCAGGAGCAGCCCGGGATGGGCCAGTGCCTCCTGCCGGTACAGGTCCAGGGGCTCGCCGATCGCTGCCAGGTACCAGTCGTTGCGCTCGACGGTGCCGGCCTCGTAGACGCTGCCCAGGGGGCCGACGACCGGATCGGCCACCGGCTCGGGCGGCGCGGCCACCTGCCGGTAGCCGCTGAGATCCGGGTGGTCCGCGCCGCAGCCGGCCGAGCCGACGCAGCGCACCTCCCCGGACGGGTCGCTGACCGTGAGCCGGCCGTCCGCCAGGTCGACCAGCAGCTCGTCGCCGTCGTAGGTGGGCCGCCGGAAGCGCAGGTCGATCCGGCCCCGAGACAGCCACTCCGCGCCCCAGGCCGCCACCAGCGGCGTCGTCGTGCGAGCGAACAGCTCGACGCCGGGGACCAGCGCCCCGGAGAAGCCGTACCGCCGCGCGACGTCGTCCTCGTGGATCTTGTTGGGCGACTCGTCGACACCGTGGGCGACGAAGCGGTGCGTCCCGAGAGCGGTCACGTCGCCGGATGCTGCCGTGCCGGTCCCCCGGTGTCGACGCCGGGGCCGGCGTCCGGAGCGCCGATCCGCCGGCAACGTCCGCAGCACGTACCGGTGCACCTCGGTCGGGGCGATCGTCCCACCGTCGATCGAGCCCGGCCGGCCGCGGGCCGGACGGCCAGTCGAGGTCGACGCTCGAGTTCCCATGCGCGTTCCCGCTCTTCTGCGACCAGGCCGTCCCCTCGAGCAGCACCACATCGAAGCCATTGCCTCGTGGGCCGACGGCCGAGAAGCTGACCCGCGAGGCGATGCCGCCGGGGCGCCGCCCGAACGGAGGTGGCATGTACGCCCGATCCACCAGCATCCGCGGCAACCTCAGCAACCTCGACGCCGGCATCGCCTACGTGCGCGACGAGGTGATGCCGTCGGTCAAGCGGACCGACGGCTGCGTCGGCCTGTCGATGCTCACCGACCGCGAGAGCGGCCGCTGCATCGTCGCAACCTCCTGGGTCGACGAGGAGGCCATGCGCGCCACCGCCGCGGAGGACCGCACCGTCCAGCACCGCCTCATGCACACCCTCGGCGGTGAGCACGCCGACGTCCAGGAGTGGGACATCGCGGTCGTCCACCGGGAGCGCCCGGCCGGGGACGGCGCCGGCGCACAGGTCACCTGGGCCCGCATCGCACCGAATCACCTCGACGACCTGCTCGCCGCCTACCGGCTCAACCTGCTGCCCAAGCTGCAGGAGCTGCCCGGCTTCTGCAGCGTCAGCATGCTGGTCGACCGGCGCCTCGGCCGGACGGTCAGCGTCACCAGCTTCGAGAACCGCGATGCCGCGGGGCTGGTGCGCAAGCACGCCAGGGTCCTGCGCGACCAGTTCGCGCAGGCGATGGGCGCCAAGATCGTGGACATCGCCGAGATGGACCTCGTCCTCGCCCACCTGCACGTCCCAGAGGCCGTCTGACCAGCCCCTGAAGCGCAGAGCGCCCCGGCGACCGTGGTCGCCGGGCGCTCCTGCGAGGTGGGTCAGAATCCGGCCACACCGGCGCCGAGCGCCGACCCCACATCGACGCCCCGAGCCGCAGCTGGGACCGGAGTGGTCGCTGCTGCGCACGGGACGCCAGTGCCGCGACACGTGCCCGCCACCTCGCCGAGCCGGGGCCCCTCCGCGCGGCCGTCGTTCACAGGGGTTAACGTTCCGAACCGGTGACCTAGGTCACTTGACAAACCGCACCCCAGTGACAGGCAGGCCGATGCTCTACAGCGCTTACGAGATGAACCGCCGGATGGGAGCGCCCGTCGTCGCGGCGTCCGAGTGGACCGCCCGCGCGCTGCAGGGCCTGCCGGCCCCGCTGGGCCGCACGCCGGCCATCCGTCACATGCAGGCCGCCTGCGACATCCTCGCCAACGCGCGTCCCACCCACCACCGCCCGGCCTTCGGCATCACCAGCGTGCCGGTCGGCGACCGCGAGGCGGACGTCTTCGAGCGCCCGGCCCTGAGGACGCCCTTCGGCACCCTGCTGCACTTCCCCAAGCCCTCGGTGGGCGACCAGCCCCGCGTGCTCGTCGTCGGCCCCATGTCCGGCCACTTCACGACGCTCATCCGGCCGACGATCAAGACGCTGCTGTCCGACCACGACGTCTACGTCATCGACTGGCACAACGCCCGCGACATCCCCGCCGAGCACGGTCCCTTCGGGCTGGACGAGTACATCGACCACGTCATGCAGGCGCTGCGCCACCTCGGCCCCGACACCCACCTCCTGGCCGTCTGCCAGCCCGCGCCGCTGGTGCTCGCCGCCGTCGCCCTGCTCGCGGAGGCGGGCGACCCCGCCGAGCCCGCCAGCGTCACGCTCATGGCCGGCCCCATCGACACCCGCATCAACCCCAACCGGGTCAACACGTCGGCTGCCGACAAGCCGCTCTCCTGGTTCGAGCGCCGGGT
>DATIMX010000443.1:0-3888 GCA_035474935.1 Geodermatophilus sp.
CATCCGGTCGACCGTCGTCAGCAGGGTGGAGGTGAGCTCCCGGAGGCCGGCGTCGTTGCGCGGGTCGTCGATCAGCAGGTCCTGCGCCAGCGAGCGCCCGCTGCGCAGCGCGTCGAGCGCCCCGGCGAGACGCTGCTGCTCCCATCCCGCACCGGTCCCCACCTCGGTGAGGAGCAGGCTCCCGAACTCCCGCACCGTGGTGCCCATGCGGGCCAGCAGGCTGGAGGTGATCCGCCGCACCGCGTCGGCGTGGGCCGGCTGCCCCTCGTTCCCCGTCCGTCCCCGGGTGGCGTCGTCGATGGCCCGGAACAGGGTCCGCAGCGACACCGAGGTGTGCTCCAGCGCGTCCAGTCCCTGCCGCATCCCCGGCCCGATCGGCGGGGTCCGCAGCGCACGCACGTTGAGGCGGCGACTCTCCTCGGCATGGGCCAGCGCCCGGTCCACCCGGGGTGCGTGCCGGTTGAGGCGCCGGGCGTCCTCCAGCCAGCGCGCCGACTGCTCCGCGCTCACCGGCCCGGCGGACAGGGCGGCCGCCGCGTCGTCCAGGAGGCCGGCGATCTCGCTGGCGAACCGGTACACGGCCCGTCCGGCGTACCGGGTCTGCACGGCGGGCGGGAAGGCCAGGTTGACCAGCATGCCGACCGCGGCGCCGATGAGCGTCTCGACGACCCGCCCGCCCCCGACCGACGCCACCCCCGCCGACCCGACACCGAGGACCAGCATCGCGCTGATCGGCACCTCCACCAGGTGCGGACCCAGTCTCAGCAGCTGCCCCACGACGATGGACGCCGCGACGAGACCTGCGAGGCTCCACCAGGTCAACCCGACCGCGGCGACGACGAGCACCGCCAGGGCGACGCCGGCCACGACGCTCGCCACGCGCTGGACCCCGTTGAGCAGGGTGCTGGTGAGGGTGGCCTGCACGACCAGGAGTGCGGTGAGGGCGGCGATGATCGGCGGCGGGTCGTGCAGCCCCACGAGCTGCGCGATGAGGAAGGCGGCCACCGTGGCGCCGGTCATCCGGCCCGCGCGGAAGGCGGCGGACCGGCCCCGCGTGCGCACGCGGAGCAGGAACTCGGCCGCCGGACGCGGGAGGCGCAGTCCGGCACCCCCGCCGTGACGGGTCACCTGGTCATCCTCCATCCCGGGACCGGGCCGCGAGCCCCTGGTCGGCTCGGCCGGCATCGGGCGGGAGTCGGCACCGATCACCACGTGGACGTCGCGGTCGGGGCCGGCCATGCGGCTGCTGATGCCGCCGCAGCGTCGTGGGTCCTGACGCGGGGTCGCCGACGTCCGTGCGGGCCAGGACACGGACGGCCGGCACACCCCGTGGGCGCGCCGGCCGTCCCGGCCCTCCTGCTCCCGCTCGGGGACGGGCGAGGAGCGACTAGCGGAAGTTGCCCGCCGAGAACGACTCCTCCAGCTCCTCCAGGGAGCGCTTGCCGGTCTCGGGGAGCATCGTCTTGAGGAACACGATCGCGATCAGTCCGAGGACGACGAAGACCAGGAAGGCTCCCTGGATCTTGATGGTCTCGACGAGGATCGGGAAGACGAACGCGATGACCGCGTTGGCCACCCAGAGCATCAGCACGCACACGCCCATCCCCAGGCCGCGCAGCCGCAGCGGGAACAGCTCGGACAGCACGACCCACACCGGGACGTTGAGGGCGAGCTGCATGCAGAAGACGAAGAGCACCATGAAGGTGAGGATCACGAACGCCTTGGTGAGGCCCTCGGGCAGCAGGTACGAGGAGGCCACGATGAGCGCGTGGCACGTCGTGGTCGCGACGAAGCCGCCGATGATCAGTGTGCGGCGCGGCACCCGGTCCATCAGGAAGAACAAGCAGATGGCCGAGCCGACGACGGCCAGCACGCCGTTGGCGACGTTCGCGATCAGCGCCGCGCTGGCCGAGAAACCGGCCACGGTCAGCACCTGGGTCCCGTAGTACATGATCGAGTTGATGCCGGTGGCCTGCTGCGCGATGGCGAGCCCGATACCGACGATGAAGAGGTGGCGGACCCACCCGATCTTGAGGTCCCGCCAGCCCCCCATGTGGGCCTCTTCCTCCTCCTCGGCCAGGAACTCGACCTCGGCGATCTCGGCGCGGGCCCGGTTCTCGTCCCGGACCTGCAGGAGGACGCCGAGGGCCTCGTCGTGGCGGCCCTTCGAGATGAGCCAGCGCGGCGACTCCGGCATCCGCATCATCCCGACGAACAGCGCGACGGCGGGAATGGCGGCGACCGCGAGCATGTAGCGCCACACGCCCTCGTGCTCGCCCCAGACGTTGCCGATGATGGCGTTGATGATGAAGGCCAGCATCTGGCCGACGACGATCGCGAGCTCGTTGCGACCGGCGAGGCCGCCCCGGCGCTCGGTGGGGGCCAGTTCGGCCAGGTACACCGGCACGGTGACCGAGGCGCCGCCGACCGCGAAACCGAGGATCACCCGCGACGGGATCATCATCTCGAGGCTCGGGGCGAACACACCTCCCAGGGTGCCGACGAAGAAGAAGACGGCCAGGATCGTCAGCGTCTTCTTCCGGCCCAGGACGTCGTTGACGCGGCCGCAGACGAGCGCTCCGAGCGCCGCCCCGACCAACAGGGTGCTGGTGACCGCGCCCTCACCGGCCGCGGTCAGCCCCAGGTCCTCCTTCATCGGCTCCAGGGCGCCGTTGATGACGCCGGTGTCGTAGCCGAAGAGCAGGCCGCCGAACGTCGCGACGACCGTGACGAGGTCGAGCCGCCGTTGGTGCGGACCTGCCGTCAGGGGTGGCAGCGTGATGCTGCCGGGCTTGTGGGTGTCCATGGCCTTCTCCATCAACGTTGGGCACTTCGGCACAGGCACCGGCCCGGCGAGCGAGTCCGCGGCGCCGTCACCGCGACTCCGGGTGCGGTCCCGTCGTCCACGGGGTCATGACGGGTCGTCGGCTCCGGACTGCGGCACCTGTGCCTCGGACAGGTCGTGCACGTACGTCTCCAGGTCGCTCACGCGGAAGCGTGCCGCGCGTTCGACGTGGACCAGGGGAAGTCGGCCGGCCGCCACCAGGCGCTCGATGGTCCTGACCGAGACGCTGAGGCGCTCAGCGGCTTCCCCCTTGGTCACCAGCAGGCGATCCGCCACGCGGCGAGAGTGCGCGGCGCCACTGCCGCCGTCCACCGGTGTCGCGTTCGGGCGCGTTCTGACGCACCGGGTCAGGAGGCCCGCCAGTTCCTCCACCTCGGCGGGCACGGCGGCACCCGTGTGACGCAGGGTGCGGACGTGGAGGGACAGCGCGACCGCCAGGTGCCGGACCAGCTCAGGCGGTTGAGCACCCAGGTCCCCGAGAGCCGCGGGATCGGCCGACAGCTGACAGCGGCCGTGCGTCCCGTTCTCGGTCACGGACCGCTCCCGGGGACGTCCGTGCCCCGACGCTGCGACGGGAGGGACGACGAGGGCCACGGGCTGCCCGTCGACCCGGGTGGAGGCGCGACGAGGAGAGGCTCCCGGCATCGGACGATCCCCCTCTCGACAGCGACGTGCGGTGGACGGTGAGGCTCGCCGGGACGAGTCGGGCCGGGCGCCGGTGGAGAACTCGTCTGCCACGGTGTCTCGGAGGTGTCCGCGCCGAGCAGCACCGATCGGCTGACGATCAGGGAGTCGGCGTGGCGACACGCTGTCGTGGACGGGCATGTCGCCACCCCGGGTCCGTGATCGTCGAGGGGCCGACCGTTCGAGGCCGGCGCCGGCAGCGACTCGTCTCGCCGGCGCCGGCCGGTCAGGTGGGGTCCTCTTTCAGGCGTTTTGGGGGAAGCCGAGGTTCAGGCCGCCGTGGCTGGGGTCCAGCCAGCGGCTGGTGATGACCTTGCCGCGGGTGAAGAAGTGCACGCCCTCGGCGCCGTGGGCGTGCG
>DATIMX010000444.1:0-6706 GCA_035474935.1 Geodermatophilus sp.
GGCCTCCAGCAGCCGGCCGAGGGCGTCGCCGACGGCGGCCCACCGGGTGCCGCCGATGTGCACCGGCCCGGTCGGGTTGGCCGAGACGAACTCCAGGTTCAGCTTCTGCCCGGCGAGGGTGTCGGTGTGCCCGTAGCCCGGACCGGCGGTGACCGCCTCGACCGCGATGCGGCCGAGCGCCCCCTGGGCGAGGGTGATGTTGAGGAAGCCGGGCCCGGCGACGTCGACCGCAGCGATGCCGGGCTGGGCGCGCAGCTCCTCGGCGAGCACCTCGGCGACCTCGCGGGGCGGGCGGCCGGCGGGCTTGGCCAGCCGCAGGGCCACGTTGGTCGCGTAGTCGCCGTGCTCGGGGTTCTTCGGGCGCTCGACGACGACGTCCTCGGGCACCGGGACGGCCAGCGCGCCGCGGTCGACGGCGGCGGCCACGGCGGTCCGGACGACGTCGCGCAGCTGCTCGGGTGTCACCGCACGAGCGTACTGACCGGGTTCCCGTGCCCCGTGCGGCCTTCCTCACCCCGACCGGCGTTCTCCCAGGGTGCGTTCACGTCGCGCACCTAGACTCGGCGGCCGCACCCGCCGCGCAGGAGTCGCCGCGCGGCGCACCGGCACGCGCACGGACGCGGCCGGCGAGGACACGATCACCGAGGAGAGGCCTTGGCCAAGGACCGCAAGCCCGAGCCCGACCGCACGCGCGGCGGAGCCAGCCGGGCGGGCGCGGCAGGCGGGAAGGGCGGGCGCACGCGTCCGCCGGTGACCAACGTCGTGGCCCCGCAGCGGCCGTGGGGGCTGATCGCCGCCGCGGTCGCCGTGCTGGTGTTCGCCGCCGCCGTCCTCACCTACGCCGTCCTGCAGGTCAACGAGGCCGAGTCCGGCCGGGTCGACTCCGCCGACGAGATCCAGGGCCTGCAGACCTTCGACTACGCCGCCGGCCAGCAGCACGTCACGACCCCGGTCACCTACGACCAGTCCCCGCCGGTGGGCGGACCGCACGACGGCGAGTGGGCCGACTGCACCGGCACCGTCTACGACGTGCAGATCCGGCAGGAGAACGCCGTCCACAGCCTCGAGCACGGCGCCGTCTGGATCACCTACGACCCCGACGTCGTCACCGGCGACGCGCTGCAGACGCTCCGGGACCTGGCCAGCGAGTCCGGGCGGATGGTCTCCCCGAACCCCGGGCAGGACTCCCCCATCAGCCTGCAGTCCTGGAACCACCAGCTGAAGGTCGACTCGGCCGACGACCCGCGGATCCAGCAGTTCGCCGACTTCTTCACCTACAACCAGGAGTTCTACCCCGAGCCGGGCGCCAGCTGCGAGAACCCGCAGTTCATCAGCGACCCGCTGACCGTGGGTGACAGCAGCCGCGGCGCCGGCTCGATGACCACCGACTCCCCGACCACGCCGACGGCCGGGGCCCAGACCGGCGCCCCGTGACCGCCGCGCGCAGCCCGCTGCGGGTCCTCCTGCTGGCGGTCATCGCCGTCGGGCTGGTCCTGATCGGCGGGGGCGCGGCGGTCGCCCTGGGCATCGGCCGCGGCGAGGCGGCGCCGGGGTCGGGGTCGGTGGCGGCCGGCTTCGCCCGCGACATGTCCCAGCACCACCTGCAGGGCGTGGAGATGGCGAACCTGGTGCCCGAGCGCAGCACCGACCCGGAGGTCCGCCAGCTGGCCTTCGACATCGCCGAGACCCAGCAGAACCAGGCCGGTCGGATGCAGGGCTGGCTGGCCCTGTGGGGCCTGCCGCCGAGCGGCGGGGACGCCATGGCCTGGATGGACTCGGCCGGCGGGCACGCCGGGCACGACATGGCGGAGATGCCCGGCGGGCTGATGCCGGGGATGGCCACCGAGTCGGAGCTGGCGCAGCTGCGCTCCCTGTCGGGCACGGAGTTCGACGTGGAGTTCCTGCGGCTGATGATCCGGCACCACCAGGGCGGCTTCGACATGGCCCAGTACGCCGCCCAGCACGCCGACGTCCCGGCCGTCGCGGACCTGGCCGGCACGATCGCCGAGACCCAGACGGCGGAGGTGACGACCATGGAGGGGATGCTCGCCGCCCGCGGCGGCACCCCGCTCCCCGCGCCCTGACGCACCGCCGTCCGGACGCCGCCGGAGGGCTGGTAGGTTCTACGGCGCCCCACCGCAGAGCCCCCGTAGCTCAGGGGATAGAGCACCGCCCTCCGGAGGCGGGTGCGCAGGTTCGAATCCTGCCGGGGGCACCCAGCAGCACGAGAGGCCCCGCCGTTCACGGCGAGGCCTCTCGTGCGTCCGGGACCGGTCAGCTGCCGTCCACGGGGGCCGGCGTCAGGCGCGCAGCGCGGCGACGGCGGCGGCCACGGCCTCGGGGAGAGACGTCGGTGCGCGACCGAGCAACCGGGCCAGGTCGTCGCCCTCGACGAGGAGCTCGCCCGCGGCGACGCCCCGGTCGCCGTCGGCGAACACCGCCGCGGCCGGCTCGGGCAGGCCCGCGGCGACCAGGACCCGCTGGTACTGCTCGACTGGCAGGTCGGTGTAGGTCACCGTGCGGCCGGTCGCTGAAGAGACGACCTGCGCCAGCTCGGCCATCGTGAACGGCGCGCCGCCCAGCTCGTACACCGCACCGGCGTGCCCGTCGGTGGCCACGACGGCGGCGGCCGCCGCGGCGTAGTCGGCGCGGGTCGCCGCGCTCACCGCGCCGTCCCCGGCCGCCCCGGCGATGCCGTGCTCCAGGTAGACGGGCAGCTGGGCGGTGTAGTTCTCCGTGTACCAGCTGTTGCGCAGCAGCGCGTGCGGCACCCCGGCCTCGGCCAGGAGCTGCTCGGTGGCCCGGTGCTCCTCGGCCAGCAGCAGCGTGGAGGTGTCGGCGTGCGCGATGCTCGTGTAGGCGATGAACCCGACGCCGGCGGCGCGCGCCGCCGCGATGGCGTTGCCGTGCTGCCGCACGCGCTGCCCGACCTCGCTGCCGGAGACCAGCAGCAGCCGGTCGGCGCCGGCGAGGGCCTCCTCCAGCGAGGCCTCGTCGTCGTAGTCGGCCGTGCGGACGACGACGCCGCGCTCGGCGAGGTCGGTGAGGGTCTCGGTGCGGCGTCCGGTGGCGACGACGTCCGCGGCCGGGACGCCGCGCTCCACCAGCGCCTCGACGGCCAGCCGGCCCAGGTGTCCGGTGGCTCCGGTGACGACGATCGACATGGTGGGGGCTCCTCGGGGCTCTCGTGCGGGACGGACCGCGTTCCGCCCCGCACAACCCCTCGTCCGGGTACTCATTCCCCGGGGGCGGAGCAGGTCCCCCGGACGTGCGCCCCGCGTCAGCTGGTGAGCAGGCCGCCCTCGACCGGCAGCGTCGTCCCGGTGACGTAGCCGCCGGCGTCGCTGGCCAGGAAGACCAGCGCGGCGGCCAGCTCCATGGGGTCGCCCTTGCGGCCGGCCAGGACGCGGGTCATCTGGCCCTCGATGTAGCCCTCCGGGTACTGGTCGGTCATCTCCGACTCGAAGAAGCCCGGGGCCAGCGCGTTCACCCGGATGCCCTTGCGGCCGGTCCACTGCTGTGCGAGATCGCGGGTGAGCCCGATGAGGCCGGCCTTGCTGGCCGCGTAGGCCGCCTGGGGCAGCCCGGCGGTGGTCAGCCCGAGGATGCTCGAGATGTTGACGATCGAGCTGCCCGGCTGCATCACCCGCGCGCAGGCCTGCGCCATCCAGTAGCAGCCGTTGAGGTTCACGTCGATCACCGAGCGGAACTGCTCCGGGGTCTCCCGGGTGGCCGGCACGGCGGTGCCCACGCCGGCGTTGTTGACCAGGACGTCGACCTTCCCGAACTCGGCCACGGTGGCGTCCACCAGCCCCTGGCAGTCCTCCGGCCGGGCGACGTCGGTGCGCACCGTGATCGCCCGCCGTCCGGCAGCCTCCACGGCCGCCCGGGTCTCGCCCAGCCGGTCCTCCCGGCGGGCGCCGAGCGCGACGTCGGCACCGGCCTGGGCCAGGGCACGGGCGAACACCGCACCGAGGCCGGAGGACGCCCCCGTCACGATCGCCACCCGGCCGTCCAGCCGGAACATGTCGAGGACCGCCCTGTCCGTCACGTGTACTCCCGTCGTCGTCGGTGGGCCCTGAGCCTGTCGCTCCCGCGGCCGCCCCGCCACCCGCGGCCCGTCGAACTGTGGGGTAGACCACAGACCTGGCGGGTAGGGCCGGATCCGTTCTGCGTTCCAGTGAGGAGGATCCGTGGCCAACCTGGCACAGCACCTGCTCGACACCACGGCCGCGCACGGCGACCGGCCGGCGCTCCGGATGGACGACGCCGTCCTGACCTACGACGGCTTCTGCGAGGCCGCCGCCGGGGTGGCGGCGGCCCTGCGGCAGCGCGGCGTGCAGCCCGGCGACCGGGTCGGGATGGTGCTGCCCAACGTGCTCAGTTTCCCGGTCGTGTTCTACGGCGCGCTGATGGCCGGCGCCGCCGTCGTCCCGATGAACCCGCTGCTCAAGGCGCGTGAGGTCGAGTACTACCTGCGCGACTCGGGCGCCCGGCTCGTGGTGGCGCTGGACGCGAACGCCGACGCGGCCACCGAGGCCGCAGCTGCCGTGGGCGTCGACGCGGTGACCGTCGGCCCCGTCGACGCCGGCGCGACGCTGGCCGGGTCGGGGAGCCGGGACCTCGAGCCGCGGGAGGACCACGACGCGGCGGTCATCCTCTACACCTCGGGGACCACCGGCCCGCCGAAGGGCGCGGAGCTGACCCACGCGAACCTCAGCACCAACGCCCGCACCACGCAGGAGACCCTGCTCGAGGGCACGCCGGACGACGTGATCATGGGCTGTCTCCCGCTGTTCCACGTCTTCGGGCTGACCTGCGCGCTCAACGCCGGTGTCCTGGCCGGGGCCTGCCTGACGCTGCTCCCGCGCTTCGACGGCGCCAAGGCGCTGTCGATCATCGAGCGGGACCGGGTGACCGTCTTCGAGGGCGTGCCGACGATGTTTGCGGCGATGCTGCACCAGGCCGACCGGGACCGCTACGACGTCTCCAGCCTGCGCCTGTGCATCTCCGGCGGGTCGGCCATGCCGGTCGAGATCATGCGCGGCTTCGAGGAGGCCTTCGGCTGCATCGTGCTGGAGGGCTACGGCCTGTCGGAGACCTCGCCGGTCGCCTCGTTCAACCACCCCCACGCGGAGCGCAAGCCCGGGACGATCGGCACCCCGATCCGCGGCGTGGAGATGCGCCTGGTGGACGACGCGGGCGGCGACGTCCCCACCGGGGAGGTCGGCGAGATCGCCATCCGCGGCGAGAACGTCATGAAGGGCTACTGGGGCAAGCCCGAGGAGACGGCCAAGGCCATCCCGGACGGCTGGTTCCGCACCGGCGACCTGGCCCGCCAGGACGAGGACGGCTACTTCGCCATCGTCGACCGCAAGAAGGAGATGATCATCCGCGGGGGCTACAACGTGTACCCGCGGGAGATCGAGGAGGCGCTCTACGAGCACCCAGCGGTCGCCGAGGCCGCGTGCGTCGGCGTCCCGCACCCCGAGCTGGGCGAGGAGGTCGCCGCGGCGGTGGCCCTCAAGCCCGGGCAGCAGGCCGATCCCGACGAGCTGCGCGCCTGGGTCAAGGAGCGGGTGGCCGCCTACAAGTACCCGCGGCACGTCTGGCTGGTCGAGTCCCTGCCCAAGGGGCCCACCGGCAAGATCCTCCGCCGGGCCGTCGAGGTGCCCGAGGAGGTGCGGGCGTGAGCGGGCTCGCGAGCCCACCCACGGTCGTGCGACCGGCGAGCGCCGGCGAGGAGGACACGTGAGCGAGCCGCCGCGGTGGCGGCAGGCCTTCGACGCCGTCGAGCGCCGCGTGACCCCCCGGGCGGAGGAGGTCGTCCGCAGCGAGGCCTTCGCCGTCGGTGCCGCCCTGACCCGCCGTGCGGTCACCCTGGCCCGCGGCACGGCACGCGGGGCCACGGCTCGCGCGTGGCACCTGCTGAACCTGCCGGCCGGGACCGACGTCAGCCGGCTGCGCGCCCAGGTCGGCGCCCTCGACCGCGAGGTCCGCCGGCTGACCCTGCAGCTCGAGGCGGCGCGACGGGAGACCGAGCGCCGCGGCACCCCCGAGGAGTCCGATGCCGACAGTGCCCAGCCCGCAGACGGTGCTCGACCGCGTCCGGCGCGACGTCGAACGCAACGCCCTGCGCGCCCGTAACGGTCTGCGCCTGGTCAGCGGCGTCGCCCGGCCCGACGTCGGGCAGACGCCCAAGGACGTCGTCTGGCAGCGCGGCCGGACCCAGCTGTGGCACTACCGCAACGACCCCGACACCTACGGCGGGGTGCGGTACTCGCCGCCGCTGCTCATCGTGTTCAGCCTGGTCAGCCGCAGCTACATCCTCGATCTGGCGCCGGGCAACAGCTTCGTCGAGCAGCTGCTCGCCGCGGGCTTCGACGTCTACCTGCTGGACTGGGGGGAGCCCGATGAGCGGGACGCGGCCAACGGCCTCGAGGACTACGTCGACGACTACATCCCGGCCGCCGTCGAGCGGATCCGGGAGCTCTCCGGCTGCAACGAGCTCAACCTGTTCGGCTACTGCTTCGGCGGCGACCTCGCCCTGCTCTACGCCGCGCACCACCCGGATGCGCCACTGCGCAGCCTGACCGTGCTGGCCACCCCGGTGGACTTCCGGCACATGGGTCCGCTGGCCGACCTGTTCCGGGTCGGCGGCCTGGAGGTGTCCGACGTGCTGGACGCCGACGGCAACGTGCCGCCC
>DATIMX010000445.1:0-2698 GCA_035474935.1 Geodermatophilus sp.
CGCGCCCGCCTGGTGCTGCAGAAGGCCGCCGACCACGAGGTCCGCCGGGTCCTGCTGCGCAAGATCTGACGCGGGCCCCCTCCCCCACAGCGGCTGCCCTCACGCAGTTGATCGATAGTCGCGGATGTTGGGGATAACGGCATTGCACAGTGTGGCTCGCCTGCACGGCCCGTGATCATGGGGTCGTTGCGGATCATCACCGCGCGTCGCCGCGTGTCGGCCGCGAGAACCCCATGATCGACTCGGCTGCCGCCGACGCTGGTGCTGCGGCGGCGGCCTCGCGTCGTCGAGCGTCCCGGCGCGTTCGCGCGCGCCTCGAGCGGCCTCCCCCTCATCGTCCGTGACAGGCGTGCCGCCCCAGCTGGACGAGCGGAGCGGGCTCCCGGAGAACGACCCCCTCCCCCGCACGTGCGGGTGGTCCACGCCAGCGCCGGCGGTTGTTAGGCATAACGGCAGCATGAGCGGGACCCGGGAGCTGCGGTGCCGGTCGTCGACCGGCACCGCAGCGCGTGGACCGTCAGGGCCCGCCCGCCGCCCGGCTCGGCGGCCCGGTCTCCGCTCGCAGGACTCGCCGCGATCCCCTCGCGGGGACGGCCGCCGTCAGGCCTGGGCGCCGGCGGGGACGGCGTCGGCGGCCGTCCCCAGGTCGTCCGGTGCGCCCTGGCTGCGGTCGGGGACGCGGGCCGCCGGCCCCGGCGCCGGCTCGGGCTCGGCGAAGGCCTCCGGCGAGGGGCAGGAGCAGACCAGGTTGCGGTCGCCGTAGGCCTGGTCGATCCGGCGCACCGGAGCGAGGTAGCCGCGGCCGCGCAGCGCCGGCACCGGGTAGACGGCGGCCTCGCGCGGATACGGCCGCGCCCACTCCCCCGCGATCATGGCCAGCGTGTGCGGGGCGTTGCGCAGCGGGTTGTCGGCGCGGTCGTACTCGCCGGTGGCGACCTTCTCGATCTCGGCGCGGATGGCGACCATCGCGTCGACGAAGCGGTCGAGCTCGCCCTTGTCCTCGCTCTCGGTCGGCTCGACCATCAGCGTGCCGGCGACCGGGAAGCTCATCGTCGGGGCGTGGAAGCCGAAGTCGATCAGCCGCTTGGCGACGTCGTCGTTGGTGATGCCGGTGGCCTTGGTCAGGGGCCGGATGTCGAGGATGCACTCGTGCGCGACGAGCCCGTCGGCGCCGGTGTACAGCACCGGGTAGTGCTCCCGCAGCCGCGTGGCGACGTAGTTCGCCGCCAGGATGGCGTGCTCGGTGGCCTGCAGCAGCCCGTCGGGGCCCATCAGCCGCAGGTACGCCCACGAGATCGGCAGGATGCCGGCCGACCCCCACGGTGCGGCCGAGACCGCCGGGCCCTGGGTGCCCGTGTCGACCAGCGGGTGGCCGGGGAGGAAGGGCACCAGGTGCTCCCGGACGCCGATCGGCCCGACGCCGGGCCCCCCGCCGCCGTGCGGGATGCAGAAGGTCTTGTGCAGGTTGAGGTGGCTGACGTCGGAGCCGAACCGGCCGGGCTTGGCCAGGCCGACCATCGCGTTGAGGTTGGCGCCGTCGACGTAGACCTGCCCGCCGGCGTCGTGCACCGCGCCGCAGATCTCCTGGATGTCGGCCTCGAACACCCCGTGCGTCGACGGATAGGTGATCATGATCGCGGCCAGCCGCTCGGCGTGCTGGTCGACCTTGGCGTGCAGGTCCGCGACGTCGACGTTGCCGGCCTCGTCGCAGGCCACGACGACGACCCGCATGCCGGCCATGACGGCGCTGGCGGCGTTGGTGCCGTGCGCCGACGACGGGATGAGGCAGACGTCGCGGTGCGCCTCGCCACGGGAGGCGTGGTAGCCGCGGATGGCCAGCAGCCCGGCGAACTCGCCCTGCGAGCCGGCGTTGGGCTGCACGCTGACCGCGGCGTAGCCGGTGACCTCGGCCAGCGCGGTGCACAGCTCGTCGATCAGCTGCCGGTAGCCGCGGGCCTGCTCGGCCGGGGCGAACGGGTGCAGCTGGGCGAACTCCGGCCAGGTGATGGCGGCCATCTCCACCGCGGAGTTCAGCTTCATCGTGCACGACCCCAGCGGGATCATCGTGCGGTCCAGCGCGAGGTCCTTGTCCGCCAGCGAGCGCAGGTAGCGCAGCAGCGCGGTCTCCGAGCGGTGCGCGGAGAAGACCGGGTGGGTGAGGAAGGGGGTGCGGCGGCGCAGCTCGGCCGGCAGCGCGTCTGCACCGGCGTCGTCCAGCGCCGCCCTGCCTCCGTCGGTGCTGTCCGCGGTCACCCCGAAGGCCTCGGCGACCGCGCGGAGGGTCTCCACGGTGGTCGTCTCGTCGCAGGCGACGCCGACGGTGTCGGCGTCCACCAGCCGCAGGTTGATCCGCCGCTCGGCCGCGGCGGCGACGACCTCGGCGGCCCGGCCGGGCACCCGGGCGTGCACGGTGTCGAAGAAGCGGTCGTGGACGACGTCCACGCCCCCGGCGCGCAGCCAGCCGGCCAGCGTCTGCGCGCTGCGGTGCACGCGGGCGGCGATCGCGGTCAGGCCCTCGGCCCCGTGGTAGACGGCGTAGGCGCCGGCCATGACGGCGAGCAGCACCTGCGCGGTGCAGATGTTGCTGGTGGCCTTCTCCCGGCGGATGTGCTGCTCGCGGGTCTGCAGCGCCAGCCGGTAGGCGACGTCGCCGTCGGCGTCGACCGAGACGCCGACCAGCCGGCCGGGCAGCTGCCGG
>DATIMX010000446.1:0-22318 GCA_035474935.1 Geodermatophilus sp.
TAGGCTCCGGAGTAGGTCGAAGGTAGGAAGAAGGAGGTGATCCAAATAGTGAAGGTTTCGATCGAGGTCCACTGAAAGAGGGCGCGTCGCAGGCGGTGACCTCCCTTTCCACAGAACAGAGGCACGCTCAAGCCCGCTACCCGGCTAACCCTAACCAGAAAGGATACACATGACTAGGTCAGCCGACCTCAGCACCGAGACCCCCATCCGCCCCTTCCGCATCGACGTGCCGGAAGAGGAGCTCGCTGAGCTGCGCCGACGGATTCTCGCGACGCGCTGGCCCAGCAAGGAGCTCGTCGAAGATCGGTCGCAGGGCGTGCAGCTCGCGACGCTGCAGGAGCTCGCGCGCTACTGGGAGACCGACTATGACTGGCGCAAGGCCGAGGCGGAGCTCAACGCCTTGCCCCAGTTCAAGACCGAGATCGACGGCGTGGACATCCACTTCATCCATGTGAAGTCGTCGCACGAGAATGCGTTGCCGCTGATCATGACGCACGGCTGGCCCGGCTCGGTCGTCGAGCTGCTGGAGACGGTCGGCCCGCTCACCGACCCGACCGCGCACGGTGGACGCGCCGAGGACGCGTTCGACCTCGTGCTGCCGTCCCTGCCCGGCTACGGCTTCTCCGGCGAGCCGACTGAGCTCGGCTGGGGTGTCGGTCGCGTCGGGCACGCCTGGGCGGAGCTGATGCGGCGCCTCGGCTACTCCCGGTACGTCGCCCAGGGCGGCGACGTGGGCGCCGGAGTCAGCGACGCGATGGGCCGCCAGGCGCCCGAGGGCCTGCTGGGCATCCACATGAACCTGCTCGTGACGGCGCTGGGCGGTCCCCAGCCGGCCGACACCGAGCAGGAACGCGCGGCGGCGGCTGCGCTCGCCGAGTTCCAGGCCACCGGCTTCGCCTACTTCCTGGAGATGGCCACCCGGCCGCAGACGATCGGCTACGCCCTGCTCGACTCACCCGCTGCCCTGGCCGCCTGGATGCTCGACCACGACACCGACGCCTACTACAAGATCTCCGGCGCCTTCGTCGACGGGCAGCCCAGCGGCAACCTCACCCGCGACCACGTCCTCGACAACATCACGCTGTACTGGCTGACCGGCACCGGCGCCTCGGCGGCCCGGTCGTACTGGGACAGCTACGGACCCGACGCTCCCGCGGCCGCCGCCGCGGCGGCCGGCCAGGCTCCTGCGGCGGTGTCGGTCCCGACCGGCTTCACCACGTTCCCCGGCGAGATCTGGCGGGCCCCGCGCAGCTGGGTCGAGAAGGCCTATCCCGACCTCACCTACTTCAACGAGGTCGACCGCGGCGGCCACTTCGCCGCCTGGGAGGAGCCCGAGCTGTTCGCGACCGAGGTCCGGGCCGCGTTCGGTCCCCTGCGCGGACCCCAGGTCCCCGAACCGCGTCACTGAGCACGGGCGCCGCGGCTCCAGGGACACCGGTGCTGTCCCTGGAGCCGCTCCGCGCCGCCGTCCACGTCCCCTGCAGATCGCGGGTCCCGCTGCACGCCGGCCGGTGCCCCGTGCTCGGGACCCGCACCGGTCACCGGTCGTCCGCGCACGTCGGCGACGCGGTCGCGGCGACGGTCACCGCGGTCGGGCCCGACACCACCGGCGGCCGTCGAGGTCGAATGACACATGTGGGTCCGGATCGCCTCCCCTAGCGTGAGAGCGCCGGGGTGTTCCCGCCCGGCTCCTGCGCCGGCCGGTCACCACTCCCCCCGGCTCCCGATGAGGAGGCGTGATGGCAATCCGATCTCGCGGCGTCCGACGGAGAACCGCCCCTCCGTCACCCCCTGCTGATCTCTCCGGGTTCCCGGCCGGCGTGCACCCCTCCACGAACCGTCACCTCTCGGACCCCCTCCCGGTCGGCTGACCGACCGTCCGGCATCGGACCAGGAGGGCCGTGTCCGCCCGGCGGCCCTGCACGTGGTCGAGCACGGACCGTCCGGCGCGCCCTCCGACGACCTCTGGCGGTGTGATCCATGTCCGGTACCAGATCGTGGCCAGGCCTGCTCGGACGCCGGATGGAGTGCGAGACGCTGAGCACCCTGGTGGCGGCGGCGAAGGCAGGGCGCAGCCAGGTCCTGGTGCTGCGTGGCGAGACCGGGATCGGCAAGACCGCGTTGCTCGACGTCGTCCTCGACCGCGCAGCGGGGTGCCGAGTGGCCCGGGCGGCCGGTGTCGAGTCGGAGATGGAGCTCGCGTTCGCCGGCCTGCACCAGCTGTGCAGCCCCCACCTGGACCGGCTGGGCAAGTTGCCCGATCCCCAGCAGGAAGCGCTCGGCACCGCCTTCGGACTGCGGTCGGGCAGCACCCCGGACCGCTTCCTCGTGGGCGTGGCGGTGCTCGCCCTCCTGTCCGAGGTGGCCGAGGAGCGACCGCTGGTCTGCGTCGTGGACGACGCCCAGTGGCTGGACCGGGCGTCCGCGCAGGCGCTGGAGTTCGTCGCCCGCCGCCTCGTGCACGAACGCGTGGCGATGGTCTTCGCCGTGCGCGCGTCCGACGACGAGCCCCAGCTGAGCGGGCTCCCGGATCTCGTGGTGCGGGGCCTGGGCACCGGCGATGCAGCGGCACTGCTGGAGTCCTCGGTGACCGGCGTGCTCGATCCCCGGGTACGGGACCGCATCCTGGCCGAGAGCCACGGCAACCCGCTCGCTCTCCTCGAGCTGCCGCGAGGGCTCGCGCCGGCCGACCTGGCCTTCGGGGGCGAGACCGGCCACAGCGCGACACCCCTGGTCCAGCGGCTGGAACAGGGGTTCCTGCGCCAGGCGGCGCCCCTCCCGCCGCAGTCGCTCCGACTGCTCCTGACCGCGGCCGCCGAACCGGTCGGTGACGTCCAGTTGCTGTGGCGCGCCGCCGAACGGCTCGGCATCGGGTCCGGGGCGGCGGCTGCGGCCGAGGCCTCGGACCTGATCGAGCTGCGCGACCGGGTCCGGTTCCGGCACCCGCTGGTGCGCTCGGCGGTCTACCGGTCGGCCACACCGGCCGAACGGCGGGAGGTCCACCGAGCGCTCGCCGACGTCACCGACCCGGAGGTGGACCCCGACCGTCGGGCATGGCACCGCTCCCGCGCCGCGGTCGGCCCGGACGAGGACACCGCCGCAGAACTCGAACGTTCCGCCGGCCGCGCGTTCTCGCACGGCGGGCTGGCGGCGGCGGCCGCGTTCCTCGAACAGGCCGCGGCGCTGACGCCCGACCCGGCGCGGCGGGCAGGGCGCTCCCTGGACGCCGCACAGGCCAAGGTGCACGCCGGGGCGCTCGACGACGCCTCAGCCCTCCTGGCCACGGCCGACGGAGGACCGCTCGGGGACGCCGGGCGGGCACGGGTCGACCTGCTCCGGGCGGAGATCTCCTTCGCGGCGAACCGTGGCAACGAGTCGCTGCCACTGCTGCTGCCCGCGGCCCGCCGGCTGGAACCGCTCGATGCGCAGCTGTCCCGGGACACCTACCTGGATGCGCTCTCCGCCGCACTGTTCGCCGGACGGCTGGCTGCCGGTCCGGGAGCGCGACAGGTCGCCGAGGCGGTGCGGGAGGCGCCGGCGCCGGATGCCCCGCGCAAGGGGGACGCGCTCCTGGCCGGGCTCGCGGTGCTGTTCACCGACGGGTACGCGCCCGCGACGCCGCTCCTGCACCGGGCGGTGCGGGCGTTCGTCACCGAGGAGTTGACGCTGGACGAGGCGCTGCGTTCGGCCTGGCTCGCGGCCGCCACGGCGGCGTCCCTGTGGGACGACGGCAGCTGGGACGCCCTCACCCGTCGGCACCTGGACGTGACCCGCGACTCGGGAGCCCTCAGCGCCCTCCCCCTGGCCCTCCACACCCGTGCCGAGGTGCACCTCTTCACCGGCGACCTGGCCACCGCGGCGTCCCTGGTGGAGGAGGCCCGGTCCGTCACCGAGGTGACGAGGAGCAGTCTCGCGCCCTACGGGGAGGTCGGGCTGCTCGCCGTGCGGGGGGACGCCGCACAGGCGGAACCGCTGATCCAGCGCTGTCTCGAGGACGTCACCGCCCGGGGCGAAGGGGCCGGCGCCACCATGGTGCAGTGGGCCCGGGCCGTGCTGTGCAACGGCCTCGGCCGCTACGGGGACGCCCTGCGTGCGGCCTGCGAGGCGGCCGCGTCCCCCCTCGGACTCGGGCCACCCCAGTGGGCGCTCGCCGAACTCGTCGAGGCGGGCGTGCGCACCGGGGACACCCGGGCGGCGGCTGCTGCGCTGGAGCAGCTCTCGACGATGGCACGGGCCAGCGGGACGGAGTGGGCGCTCGGGATCGAGGCGGGCAGGCGCGCCCTGCTGAGCGGCGGTCGCACCGCCGAGGGGCTCCACCTGGAGGCCCTCGACCGACTCGGCCGCACCACCGTCCGCGTCGAGCTCGCCCGGGCTCGTCTGCTCTACGGCGAGTGGCTGCGGCGGGAGGGTCGCCGCGTCGACGCCCGCGCCCAGCTGCGCACCGCCCACGAGGCGTTCACCGCGATGGGCGTCGCCGCCTTCGCCGAGCGCGCGCGCCACGAGCTGCTGGCCACCGGGGAGACCGTGCGCAAGCGCACGGCGGAGACCATCGGGGAGCTCACCGCCCAGGAGGCCCACATCGCCTGGCTCGCCACGCGAGGGCTCACCAACCGCGAGATCGGTGCCGAGCTGTACCTCAGCCCCCGGACGGTCGAGTGGCACCTCCGCAAGGTGTTCACCAAGCTCGGAGTCGCCACGCGCCGCGAGCTGCGGCGGTCCCTGCCGGACACCGCCACCGCCACCTAGCCGGCCGTGCGGTCCGTGGTCGCGACGGAGCCTCAGGTCGTGGTGAGCGGCGTCCGGGCGCGTCCGTCCCACCCGTGGGAGGGCGACCATTCGCCGGCCGCCCAGGCCGCACGCAGCCCCGGCGCGCTCAGGTCCCAGTCCGGGCGGATCTCCGCCGTCGCCGCGCGCAGGTCGTGCCAGAGGTCCTGGACCGACGGGCGACCCCAGAACCAGTGGCCGCTGTAGACCGTGTGGACGACCAGGCCGGGCTTGAGCACGAGCGTGTGCGGGATCATCGGGTCGTTCTCGGGGTCGGTGTACTCCTGGATGTCGAGGTCCTGCTGGACGATCCGCCCGGGGTCGGAGAGGAAGGTCCACCGGGCGCCGACGGACGCGCGGAATTCCTGCAGCGTGTGGTGGTCGTCGGTCGCGATCGTGACGACCTGGGTGTGGGCCACCGCGATCTCCGGCTGGAACGCCGCCAGCTCGAGGTGCTGCTGGCGCTCCTCCGGACAGTGGTGACCGCGCGCCAGCGTGAGGATCAGCGGGTCACGGCCCTGGAGCCGGCTGAGCGTGTGGACGGTCCCGGTGTGGTCGGGGAGCTCGTAGTCGGGGAAGACGCCGCCGGGGACGATGTCGGACCGCATGGCGTCACCGCCTCTCATCGGGCGCCGGGGACGATGACTCCGGACGCCGCACCCGAGGGTGCGGCGTGTCGACGAGGTGTTGCACGTCCCCTCGTGTCCCGTCCGGTGACCGGCCGCCTCCGCCGGCCGGCCTCCCGGTCCACCGTGGCGGCATCGAGCAGCCCCTCGCCCCAGGGAGATCCCCTGGTCCCTCCCTGGTCCAGGGCATGCCCTCCGCCACCAGCGCTCAGCCGTGGACCGGAGAGCAGACCAGGGAGTCTCCCTGGGGCGACACCGGCGGTGGCCGCGCCAGGGTGGTCGAGCCTGCCCCGTCGGGTGCCGGCTCCCCCAGGACGAGGACCACCGATGGACGTCACGAGGTTGACCGGGCTCCTGCGAGAGGCCGAGGAGCACCACGGCCGGTACGAGCCGACCGCACCGCCGCACCACTGGTCGGACTGGTACGCCGCCTACGTCGTCGCGCGCGAGCAGGGCCGGACCGAGGACCGGGCCGTCGCCGACGCCACTCGGCACACGGAGTCGGTGCTGCGGTGACCACCGACCACGACGTCATCGTCCTCGGGGGCGGCTCGCCCGGGGAGCACTGCGCCGGCGCCCTCGCCGACGGCGGGCTGCGCGTCGCGCTCGTCGAGCGCGACCTCGTCGGCGGTGAGTGCTCGTACTGGGCCTGCATCCCGTCCAAGACGCTCCTCCGCCCGGGCGAGGCAGTGCACGGCGCGCGCGAGGCGGCGGCCACCGCGCAGGTCGACGTCGGGGCCGCGCTCGCCTGGCGGGACTCCATGGTCTCGGGCTACTCCGATGCCGGCCAGGAGCGCTGGCTGTCCGACAAGGGCATCCGGTTGCTGCGGGGCACGGGCCGGCTCGCCGGGCCGGGGGCGGTCGAGGTCGACGGTGTCCGGCACACGGCCGGGCACGTCGTCATCGCGACCGGCTCGGACCCCGTCATCCCCCCCGTCCCGGGACTCCGGGAGATCGACGACCTCTGGACCAGCCGGGAGGCGACCGGCATGGCGGCCGTCCCCCGCCGGATGCTCGTCCTCGGTGGCGGCCCGGTGGGCGTGGAGACGGCCCAGGCCGTCCGCCGCCTGGGTGGCGGGGCTGTGGTCGTGGAGATGAGGGACCACCTGCTCCCCCGCGAACCCGCGCCGCTGGGCACCGCACTCGGCAAGGCACTGCGTCGCGACGGCGTCGAGCTGGAGCTCCGCCGCACCGCCCGGAGCGTGCGACGCGACGGCGCCGACGTCGTCCTCCACCTGGACGACGGCCGTGAGCTGCGCGGCGACCGCCTGCTCGTCGCCACCGGCCGCAGGCCGCGGGTCGCGGGTCTCGGCCTCGAGACGGTCGGGGTGCGGGCGGATGCCCACGGCATCCCGGTGGACAGCCACCTGCGCGCCGGCGACGGGCTGTGGGCGATCGGCGACGTCACCGGCATCTGGCCCCTGACCCACGTCGGCAAGTACCAGGGCAGGATCGTCGCGGCCAACATCCTGGGCCGACCGCGCGAGGCGCACTACGAGGCCGTCCCCCGGGTCGTGTTCACCGATCCGCAGGCCGCTGCCGTCGGCGCCACGGAGGCACCGTTCACCGCCACGGCTGCGCTGTCGGGCATCGCCAAGACGGCGGTCCACACCCGCGCGTACGCCGAGAGCAACGGATTCCTGACCCTGCTCGGCGACGGTCGGCGACTGACCGGCGCCTACGCGCTCGGTCCCGAGGCGGGCGAGTGGCTCCAGCAGGCCACGGTGGCGATCCGCGGCGGGGTGCCGCTGGAGGTCCTGGTCGATACCATCCAGCCGTTCCCCACCTTCTCCGAGATCCACCTCTCGGCGCTGCAGTCGCTGCTCGCCGCGGTCACGGCGGAGCGACCCCTCGAGGTGGCGTCGTCGTGAACGACCCGTCCGGGCCGCCGAGGATCACCACGACGACCACCCCGTCGGTCGTGGTGGTGGGTGGCGGGTTCGCCGGCTTCTACGCCGCCCGCACGCTGGAGCGCCTGCTGCCCGCGGAGGCCGCCGAGCTGACGCTGGTCAGCGCCACCGACCACCTCTGCTACAGCCCTCTCCTGCCCGAGGTGGCCGCCGGACGACTGGACCCGCGACGCATCGCCGTCCCCCTGCACGCGCGGCTGCGCCGTACCCGCATCCTGCAGGCGACGGTCGAGACGGTGGACTTCGACCGGCGGACGCTGACCCTGGCCGCCGCCGGGTGTCCGCTGGCCCCGGTCGCCTGGGACCGGCTGGCGCTGACCACCGGCAGCGTCACCCGCGTGCTGCCCACGCCGGGGGTGGCCACGCACGGACTGGGGCTCAAGACCCTGGTGGAGGCGCAGTACGTGCACGACCACGTGCTGCGCCAGATGGAGCTGGCCGACGCCACCCCCGACCGGGAGGAGCGCCGGGCCCGGTTGACCTTCGTGGTCGTCGGCGCCGGCTACACGGGCACGGAGACCGCCGCGCAGCTGCAGCACATGACCACCTCGCAGCTGGACCGGTTCCCCCGGCTCTCCCCGGACGATCTGCAGTGGGTGCTCCTGGACCTGGCCCCGCGGGTGTTGCCCGAGCTCGGCCCGCGCCTCGGCCGCGCCGCCATGCGGGTCATCCGCCGCCGGGGCATGGACGTCCGGCTCGGCACGACGGTGTCGGAGGTGACCGACGACGGGATCCTCCTCTCCGACGGCGCCCGGCTGGCGACCCGGACCGTCCTGTGGACCGTCGGGGTGACCCCGCCGGCCCTGGTGCAGCGCCTCGGCCTGCCCGTGGCGCGGGGCCGGCTGGTCGTCGACGAGCAGCTCCGGCTCCGCGACGGGGTCTGGGCCGCCGGAGACACCGCCGCCGCCCGGGACCCCTTCAGCGACACGGGCACGGACTACCCGCCCACCGCGCAGCACGCCCAGCGGCAGGGCGTGACGATCGGCCGCAACATCGCCGCGGACCTGGGCTTCGGCCGGCCGCGCCCCTACCGGCGCCGGGACCTCGGGTTGGTGGCCGACCTCGGCGGCGCGGCGGCCGTCGCGCGGCCGCTGGGCCTCCCGCTGACCGGGCTGACGGCCAAGGTCACGACGAAGGGCTACCACCTCTACGCCCTCCCGGCGGCGGCGAACCGGCTCCGGGTCGCCACCGACTGGGCGGTGAACCTGGTCAGCAGGCCGATCGCCGCGCAGCTCGGTCTGGTGGACCCGACCGCCGCGCGCCTGACCGGGGAACAGGCCGGGCTGTCCGTCGCGGCCGATCGTCGTCCCTCCGGACCGGACGGTGCTCGCGCCGGGACGGCGGCCCGCGGGAGCGCCTCGCCGCCGTGACGCCACACGTGGACGGACGGCCCTCGGCGCCGTGCCGGTGACCGCACCGGCCGCCACACCCCAGATGGAGGAGGTCCGATCGTGGACGTGAAGCTGGAGGTCGTCGTCCTGCCCGTGTCCGACGTCGACCGCGCCAAGCAGTTCTACAAGGGACTGGGGTGGCGCGAGGACGCCGACATCGTCGGCGGCGCCGACTTCCGCATCGTGCAGCTCACCCCGCCCGGGTCGTCCTGCTCGATCGCCTTCGGCACCGGTGTCACGACGGTGCCACCGGGGTCGCAGCAGGGACTGCTGCTCGTCACGGAGGACATCGAGGCCACGCGCGCCGAGTACGTCGAGCGCGGCGCCCCGGTGAGCGAGGTCTTCCACGGCCCGGCCGGGCGGTTCCACCCGGACGATCCGAGTGTCCGGTTGCCCGGGCCGGACCCCGAGGGACGGAGCTACCAGTCGCACGCCGTGTTCAGCGACCCGGACGGCAACGGCTGGGTGCTCCAGCAGATCACGACCCGGCTGCCGGGACGCTGACGTCCCGCCCGGCCGGCCGACGGGGGTGGCGCTCATCCGACATGCGGTGACCCGGCGTCGGCGGCCGGGCTGTCCGGCCGGGTCGATGGGCGAGGTGGACCGTGGCGGAACCAGGGAGGGACCAGGGACGGACCAGGGACCACGACGGGCGCGCGGCGCCCGGGACACCACCAGGCTTCGTGCCGTTCCCGGACCACGGAGGCCGCACATGTCCGTCACAGCCGAGAAGCCGGTGGGCGCCACGGCGATCCGCCCCTTCCACGTGGACATCCCGGAGGAGGCGCTCACCGACCTGCGACGACGCATCGCCGCGACGCAGTGGCCCGAGGAGGAGACCGTCGCGGACCAGTCGCAGGGCGTGCCGCTGGCCATGGTGCAGGAGCTGGCCCGCCACTGGGCCACCGACTACGACTGGCGCGCCTGCGAGGCGAGGCTCAACGCGCTGCCGCAGTTCACCACCGAGATCGACGGCCTGGAGATCCACTTCATCCACGTCAGGTCCGCGCACGAGGACGCGCTGCCCATCGTCGTCAACCACGGGTGGCCCGGCTCGGTGATCGAGCAGCTCAAGATCATCGATCGGCTCGCCGACCCGACGGCGCACGGCGGGAGCGCAGCGGACGCCTTCCACGTGGTCGTCCCGTCGATGCCCGGCTACGGGTTCTCGGGCAAGCCCACGAGCACCGGCTGGGGCCCGGAGCGCATGGCCCGGGCCTGGGCGGAACTGATGGGGCGGCTGGGCTACACCCGCTACGTCGCCCAGGGCGGCGACTGGGGTGCCTTCGTCGTCGACCAGATGGGCCTGCAGGCGCCCGAGGGGCTGCTCGCCGTCCACACCAACATGCCGGCCACCGTGCCCGCCGACGTCAACGACGCCGCGCTGGCGGGTCAGCCGCCGCCCGCCGGTCTCTCCGCCGAGGAGCGGCGTGCCTACGAGCAGCTGATCCGGACGTTCGGGCAGGTGGAGTACGCCCGGTACATGGCCGCGCGCCCGCAGACCCTGTACGGCATCGCGGACTCCCCCGTCGGCCTGGCCGCCTGGCTGCTCGACCACAACGACGCCGACGGCCAGCCGGCCGCGGCGGTCGTCGCGGCTCTGGACCGGCACGCCAGCGCCACCGGTGAGCTGACGCGGGACGAGGTGCTCGACAACATCACGCTCTACTGGCTGACCAACACCGGGGTCTCCGCGTCCCGCCTCTACTGGGAGTACCGGGGCGGCTTCTTCGACGCCAAGGGCGTCACGATCCCGGTGGCCGTGACCGTCTTCCCGGGTGAGCAGTACGAGGCTCCGCGCAGCTGGACGGAGCGGGCCTACCCCAACCTGATCCACTACAACCGGGTCGACCGGGGCGGCCACTTCGCCGCCTGGGAGCAGCCGCAGCTCTTCGCCGAGGAACTGCGCGCCGCGTTCCGGTCGGTCCGCTGACCGTCCCCGGACCATGGCATCCCACGACCGCCTGATCGACGTCGCCCGCCGTCTCGGGCACCGGTTCTCCCACGACGCCGTCCGGGCCGAGGACCGCGGGGCGGCCGACGGCGAGGACGCCCTCTGGCCGGCAGCGGAGGAGTTCTCCCTCGCCGGAGCCACGGACTGGCTCAACTCCCCGCCGCTCACCGGCGCGGACCTCCGCGGTCGCGTGGTGCTGGTCGACTTCCGCACGTACACCTGCATCAACTGGCTCCGGTCGCTGCCCCACGTCCGCGCCTGGGAGGAGGCCTACCGCGACTCCGGGCTGGTCGTGGTCGGCGTGCACGCACCGGAGTTCTCCTTCGAGCACGACGTGGACAACGTCCGCCGGGCCATGCGGGACCGGTCCGTCGGCCACCCCGTCGCGATCGACGGCCACTTCGCGGTCTGGCGTTCCTTCCACAACCACTTCTGGCCGGCCCGGTACCTGGTCGACGCCGGAGGACGCCTCCGCCACCACAGCTTCGGCGAGGGCGGCTACGAGGTGGACGAGACGGTCCTGCGGCGGCTCCTGGTCGAGGCCGGAGCCGGCGACCTGGGGCCCGAGCCGGTGCCGGTCGACGCCCGCGGCATCGAGGCCCCCGCCGACTGGGGCACGCTCCGCTCCGCCGAGACCTACCTCGGCTACGACCGGACCTCCGGGTTCGCCTCCTCCCCCGACGTCGTACCGGACCGGCCGCACGCCTACACCGCGGCGGAGCGGCTGCGCCTCGGGCACTGGTCCCTCGCCGGCAGCTGGACGATCGGCAGCGAGTCGTCGTCCTCGAACGAGCCCGGCGGACGCCTCACGTGCCGCTTCCACGCCCGGGACCTCCACCTGGTCGTGGCGCCACCGGCACCCGGGGCGACGGTGCGCTTCCGCGCGCAGCTCGACGGCCGGGCCCCGGGCACCGACCACGGCCTCGACGTCGACAGCAGAGGCCAGGGCACGGTGACCGAACCCCGGCTGTACCAGCTCCTCCGTCGACGCGGCCGGGTCACCGGCGGGACCTGCGAGGTCGAGTTCCTCGACCCCGGCGTCGCCGTCTATGCCCTCACCTTCGGATAGCCCTCACCTTCGGATAGCCCGCGCGGGCCCCGTCGTGCCTGCGCCCCCCGCGCACACCCGTGTCGGGCGACAGTGGCCGCGGGCGGTCAGCGCGCCGGGGCGGCGGCGTTCTCGGGAGGCAGTCCCGGCGCGCGGTCGGTGCCGGGCGTCTCGCCGCGGGCGACGGCGGCCGGTGCCGTGTCCCGGGTGACACCTGCGGCGGCGTACGCCTCGTCCTCGTCCAACGTCTCCCGTTGCAGCAGGGTGTGGGCGAGCCGGTCGAGCCGCTCGCGGTTGCTCCGCAACGTCTCCACCGCTTCGGCGTAGCAGGCGTCGACCAGACGCCGGACCTCGGTGTCCACGAGTTCCCTGGTCGCCGGTGCGACGCCGTCCAGGCCGAAGGGCTGCTCCTGGCCGGGCGGCGGCAGGACGGTGACCGGTCCCACCGCGGGCGACATGCCCCAGCGGCCGACCATCCGGCGAGCGAGCTGGGTGGCCTGGTCCAGGTCGCTCTCGGCCCCGGTCGTGGCCTCGCGGTAGACGACGTCCTCGGCCGCGCGGCCGCCGAGCGCCCCGACGATGCGGCCCCGCAGGTACGTGGCCGTGTAGCCGTACCGGTCGGCCTGCGGCGTCTGCACGGTCACGCCGAGCGCCTGCCCCCGGGGGATGATCGTCACCCGGCGCACCGGATCGGCTCCCGGGGTGAGCATGCCGAGCAGCGCGTGGCCGGACTCGTGGTAGGCGGTGCTGAGCTTCTCCTCCGGGGAGAGCACGATGCCGCGCACCGTGCCCAGGAGGATCTTCTCGAGCGCCTCGCCGAAGTCGGCGGGGGTGACCTGCTCGCGCCGGTGGCCGGCGGCCGCCAGCGCAGCCTCGTTGACGAGGTTGGCCAGGTCCGCCCCCACCATGCCCGGCGTCGCGGCGGCCACCGCGGCGAGGTCCACGTCGGGTGCCAGCGGCACGTGCCGCGTGTGCACCCGCAGGATCTCCAGCCGCCCGCTCAGGTCCGGTGGGCCCACGCTCACCCGGCGGTCGAATCGTCCCGGCCGCAGCAGGGCCGGGTCGAGGACCTCGGGGCGGTTGGTCGCGGCCAGCACGACGACGCCCTCGTTGCCCTGGAACCCGTCCATCTCGGTGAGGATCTGGTTGAGCGTCTGTTCCCGCTCGTCGACCCCGCCGGCCGAAAAGGCACCGCCACGCGCCCGGCCGATCGCGTCGAGCTCGTCGATGAAGACGATCGACGGCGCAACCTGCTTGGCCTGGTCGAACAGGTCGCGCACCCGGCTGGCGCCGACCCCCACGATCGCCTCGATGAACTCGGAGGCGGAGATCGAGAAGAACGGCACCCCGGCCTCCCCGGCCACGGCCCGGGCCAGCAGCGTCTTGCCCGTGCCCGGCGGACCCGAGAGCAGCACACCCCGAGGGATCCGCGCCCCGAGCCGGCTGTAGCGCTGCGGGTCGCCGAGGAAGTCGACGATCTCCATGACCTCGTTCTCGACCTCGTCGATGCCGGCGACGTCGGCGAACGTCGTCCGCGGCCCGGCGTCCGGCCGGTAGAGGGTCGCCCGGGACCGGCCGAACCCGCCGAGACCGCTCAGACCGGAGGCGCTGCGCCGCGCGAACCACAGGAGCAGGCCGACGAGCAGCACGGTGGGGCCGAAGCCGAGGAGCACCCGCGTCCACAGCGGAGCGGCGGCGTCCGGGGGGTTGGCGTTGACCGTGACGCCCTTGGCCTCCAGCGTCCCCAGCAGGTCGTCCGTGGCGAACGACGGGCGCTGCGTGGTGAACAGGTCGACCCGGGCCGCGTCCTTCGACCCGGGCGGGTACTCCACCGCCTTCGTGAACTCCCCCTGGATGGTGTCCGCCGTCGACGTGACCGTCTCCACGTTGCCCGCGTCCAGCTGGTCCGTGAAGAAGGTGTAGGAGACGTCGGACCGCGACGGCGGCCCCATGACGACCGACATGACGATCCAGTTGATCGCCAGGAAGCCGATCACCAGCCACCAGAAGCCACCTCGGCGCGGTCGCTGCTCCGGCGTACGGGAGGAGGGGTCGTCCGGCATGCCCTCCACCCGCCACGGGCCCGGGCTGCGGGACCCGTTCCCGGATCGGCCCCGCAGCCGGTCCCAGAGGCCCCGCGGGCGTGCGTCACCGGGCTCCGGCGGACGGTGGACGCCGGTGTCCGGAGCAGACCGGTCGCTCATGCCCACCACCTCCGGGGCGCGGTGCCGAACGGACCCATCGACGTCACGTCGAGCCTCCGCTGTCGTCGGCGGCATCCGTCGCTGCCGCCGCGTCCACCGTGGCGTTGCGGTACCGCCCGTCGCGCCCGGGAGGGTCCCTGGCCGGTTCCCTGGTCGGCGCTCCGTCCTCCGATCCTCCCACCACGGCTGCCCGTGCCGGGCTGCTGCGTCGCGGGCGATCACTCGCCACCGATGGCCAGACCTGCGACCACTCCCCGTAGCCGCACGAGCGTCCGCTGCGTGGCCGTCTGCAGCGATCCCCCGCCCTCCGTCCGCCACGAGCGGAGTGCGACGCGGAGCACCAGGATGCCCACACCGGCCTCCAGCAGGGCCGCCGGGTCGGGCGACGGCAGGCCGCGCAACCGCGCGAGTCCCGCCGCCAGCGCGCCTTCCATGTCGCGTTGGACCGCCAACGTCCCCTGCATCAGCCGCGGGTGTCCCAGCACGATCTGATCGCGCAGCGCGAGCAGGTCCTGCTGCGACTCCAGGAAGGCCGCGAACTCGCCGAGGACCACCGGCAGACGCTTTCCCTTCGCCACCCGGCCGCCGGCGTCGAGGGCCCTGCGCAGCGCCGTCGTGAAGTCGTCCCGGTAGGCGAAGACGACCTCCTCCTTGGTCCCGAAGTGCCGGTAGAAGGTCGCGGGAGCCACGCCCGCCTCGGCGCAGACGTCCTCCACCGTGACGTTGTCGAAACCCCGCGTCCGGAAGAGCTCCAGCGCCGCCTTCTCGATCCGGGCACGCCGCTGCTCCCGGGAACCGGCGACCGGACTGCTCGGGGGCATGCCGCCTCCTCCCGTGTGCGCAGTGGGGCCGATCCGGACGGAGTGTGTCACCCCAGCAGCCCGCGCCCTCACTGACGTGGGCGTTCCTCCTGAGCAGTCACCTGACCGATGCGCCGCGGCCCGCCTCCCGGGCACGCTCTCCCGTTGCCGTCGCCTCGACCGTGCCACCCAGGAGGAACCGGATGTCCACACCCGCCGGGACCACCAGCGACGGCGTCTTCCCGGACGGGTTCGACGACCTGGGACTGTCGCGCATCCCCGTCGGCGAGGTCACCCTGCGGGTCCGCCACGGCGGTTCGGGACCTCCGCTGCTGCTCCTCCACGGCTATCCCGAGACCCACCTGGCCTGGGGACTGGTGGCCGGCGAGCTCGCCCGGACCTCCACGGTCGTGGCCCCCGACCTGCGCGGGTACGGGGACAGCTCCAAGCCGGCCGCGGTGCCCGGTCACGAGAGCTACGGCAAGCGGGCCATGGCGGAGGACTGCATCGCCCTGATGGGCGGACTCGGTTTCGACGCCTTCGACGTCGTCGGCCACGACCGAGGTGGGCGGGTGGCCTACCGGATGGCCCTGGACCACCCCGAGGTGGTCCGCCGGCTCACGGTGCTGGACGTCGTCCCGACCGGGGAGGTGTGGGCCCGGGCCGACGCGCGTTTCGCGCTCGGCTACTGGCACTGGGCCTTCCTGGCCCAGCCGCACCCGATCCCCGAGCGGCTCATCGGACAGGATCCCGACTTCTTCCTGTTCGACGCGGAGTTCGGTGGGGCCATCCGCCGGTTCCCCCCGGTGGCGGTGGCCGACTACGTCCGCTGCGCCCGGGACCCGGCGGTCATCGAGGCCATGTGCGAGGACTACCGGGCCGGGGCCACCTGCGACCGCCGGGAGGACGACGAAGACCGCGCCGCCGGGCGACGGATCACCTGCCCCACGCAGGTGCTCTGGGCGGGCAGGGGCGCGCTCGAGGCGTGGTACGACACCCTGGCGATCTGGCGGGAGTGGGCCGACGACGTCACCGGGCGGGCGATCGACTGCGGTCACTTCATGGTCGAGGAGAGACCGCACGAGGTGCTCGCCGCGATCCGGGAGTTCCACGTCGGCTCCCGGAGCCCCACCGCGCCGTCCGGATCCGGCTGACCCCTGACGGCCGACCACCGGGTCACCTGACCGATGCGACCGCCCGGACGCCGTAGCAACGTCCCGGCCTGCGGCACGCCGTCCCCGACGCGCGAGAGCACGGGGGGCTGCCACCCCAGGTTCCGCCGACCAGTCCCGGAGGAGATCACCATGACCGAGGCCACCAGCACGCACGGCTCGCGGCCGACCGTCGCACTCGTCCACGGCGCCTTCGCCGACAGCTCGGGCTGGAACGACGTCGTCGCCCAGCTCCTCGCCGACGGGGTGCGGGTGCGGGCCGTCTCCAACCCGCTGCGCGGCCTGGCCCACGACGCCGCCTACGTGGCCAGCGCCCTCGCGCAGATCGACGGACCGGTGCTCGCCGTCGGTCACTCCTACGGCGGGGCGGTTCTCACCAACGCCGCGCTGCGGGCGGGCAACGTCGTCGGACTGGTCTACGTGGCCGCGTTCGCGCCCGACGAGGGCGAGACCCTGCTCGACGTCGAGGCCGACTCGAGGGACAGCGTCCTGACCACGGCCCTGCTCCAGTGGAGCTACCCGACCGGCGACTCCGGGACGGAGACCGAGTTCGCGATCGACCCGGACAGGTTCCACGACGCCTTCGCCGCCGACGTGTCGGAGGAGCAGGCCCGCGTGATGGCTGCGACCCAGCGGCCCGTCTCGGCCCGGGGTTTCGGGGAGCCGACCTCGGCGCCGGCGTGGAGGAGCCTGCCGTCGTGGGCCGTCATCCCGACCGGTGACAAGGCGGCGGGCAGCGACGTCCTGCGGACCATGGCCGCACGGGCCGGCGCCACGGTGACCGAGGCGGAGGGCTCCCACGTGATCATGGTCTCGCAGCCGAAGGTCGTCACCGAGGTGGTCCGGCAGGCGCTCCGGGCGGTCTCGGCGTAGCCGTCGGGGCGCCCGGTCGGGCCGTCGGGACCGCGTCCCGCTCACGACGGCCCGATCGCCCGGCTCAACCGGAGGCGCCCTCCGCAGGGGTCATGCGCAGCAGCCGCACCCCGGTCATCTCCAGTCGCAGCCCCGCCGCGTCGGAGGCGCACCGGAGCACGACCTGCATGCAGCTCGGGCACCGGACGACGAGCGCAGGCGCGTCCGCGTAGACCAGGTGGGCGCCCAGGGGCGCCGGACGTCCGCAGTGCGCGCAGGTCGAGACCGCCGTCGTCGGGTCCATCGCGAACACCTCGCGCAGGACCCCGCCCGCCGCGTTGCCGTCCAGGCGCCGATCACCCGTCTCCGGGACACCGGTCACGGGACACACCTCCGATCCGCTCCGGCCTGCCCGTCATCGATCCGTCCAGCCGGGGGCCCGGACGGCGTCCTCCTCGGGGACGACGTGCACGGCGCCCTCCTCCGCGGAGGCCGCCCCCGAGTCGATGCCCACGTCGAGGGCGTACAGCTCCGGTTCGACGTCCCCCCAGCGCTCGGCGGTCTCCACCAGCCTCCCTGCGCGGCGGCCGCCGACCTCGTCGTCGATGAGCTCCCCGTCGGTGTCGGAGGCGTCGCCGAGTCCGTCGCCCTCGACCTGCTGCTGCTCCGGGACCTCGCGGGCGAGGCGACCCGCCAGGCTCTCACCGGTCAGCTCCTCGCGTTCCGTGGTCCCCCAGTCCGTGACCGCCCACGGGCGCTCGGCCGGGGACCAGCCGGTGTCGAGCACGTCAGCGATGCCGTCGAGGTCATCGAGGGTGTCCTGCGGCTCCAGGACGCCGGAGTCCTCCTCGGGATCGGTCCCGTCGGTGCCGAAGACGAACGGGTCCACCGCCCACCTCCTCGACCCCGGTCCGGAGCAGGGACGAGCACCCACGAGGGGGCCGCTCCCCCGTGTCCCGTCGGCGATCGTGGCAGCACCGACCACGTCGACGCATCGGTCATCCGACTGGACGCCGGGACTGTCCCCCAGGCCCGAGGTCCCTGGTGGCCGGCCCGAGAGTGAGAGACGCTCTCACCATCCGGGGACGACCGAACCAGGGACCCTCCACGACGGAGGGTCCGCACGCCGACAACGCCGGCGAGGCGCGGGAGGGGTTCCGTTGCCAGACGCGCTCGCCTCCGTCCACCTCGCCGACGCGGGCCTGGTCGGCCGGTCGGCGGAGACCTCCGTACTCGCCGCCTTCCTCGACCGGGCGCTGGGCACCGGTGCCGTGCTGCTGGTGACGGGAGAACCCGGCGTCGGCAAGACGGTCCTCCTGGAGACGGCCGCGCGGGACGCGTCGGCAGCCGGCGCCACGGTCGTGCAGGCAGCCGGGGTCGAGTTCGAGGCCGAGGTGGGCTTCGCGGGCCTCAACCAGCTCCTGCTGCCGCTGCTCGGCGACCTCGAGACGCTCCCCGAGCCGCACCGGGAGGCGCTGGTCGTGGCCCTCGGTCTGGGTGCGGGGCCGTCACCCCACCGGCTGCTGGTCTCGGCCGCCGTCCTGTGTCTGCTCACGCGGGCGGCGGAGTCCCGGCCGGTGCTGGTCGTCGTCGACGACGTGCCGTGGCTGGACCGGCCGAGCACCCGGGTCCTCGGCTTCGTCGCCCGCCGCCTGGACCGCAGTCGGATCGGCGTGCTCGCCGCGGCGCGGACGGGCAGCGACTGCCTCCTCCTCCAGGCGGGTCTGCCACAGCTCGAAGTGCCCCCGCTGGACGACGACGCCGCCACGGAGCTGCTGCAGACCCGCTTCCCCGTGCTGGGCGCGCAGATCCGCCGACGCGTCCTGGCGGCGTCCGAGGGCAACCCGCTCGCCCTGCTGGAGCTGCCCGCGGTCATGACCGAGGCGCAGCGCACCGGGTCCGACCCCCTCCCGTCGGCGCTGCCGCTGAGCAGCCACCTCCAGAGGGTCTTCGCCCAGCAGCTCGCGGACCTGCCCGAGCGGACCCGCAGACTGCTGCTGCTCGCAGCCCTCGAGGGGACGGGGGACCTCCGGACGCTGCGTGCGGCGGCGGCCACCGACGGGTGGCTCGACGACCTGGCGCCGGCCGAGCGCGCACGGCTGCTGCGCATCGACCTCGCTGCGGGACGGGTGACCCTCCGGCACCCGCTCATCGGGTCGGCGGCGGTCGTGCTGGCGACCAGCGGTGAGCTCCGCCGGGCACACGGCGCCCTGGCCCACGTCCTGGTCGACCGCCCGGAGGAGTGCGCCTGGCACCTCGCCGAGGCCGTCGTCGGTACCGACGCCCACGCCGCCGACCTCCTCGAGACCGCGGCGCACCGCGCACGGCAGAAGGGGGACGCGGTCCGTGCGGTCAACGCCCTCCTCCGGGCCGCAGACCTCACACCCAGCGGTCCCGACCGGGCCCGACGGCTGGCGGCCGCCGCGTTCGTGGGTGCCGACACGACCGGGGACCTGCGGAGCGTGCCCGAGTTGTTGTCCGCGGCGCGCACGGCCGATCCCCGGACGGCGGGGTCCCTCGAGGTCGCGGTGGCCGCCGCCCACCACCTGCTCAACGGCGAGGGCGACGTCGAGACGGCGCACCGCATGCTCGTGCAGGCCGTCGAGTACGCGCTCGACCAGGGATCCGCTGCGGCCGCGGTCGAGGACGCACTGCACAGCCTCATGCTGGTGTGCCACTTCGGCGGCCGGGACGAGCTCTGGCGGCCCTTCGAGCGGGCGCTCGAGGCCCTCGGACCGGACGTGCCGCCGGTGCTCTCGGTGTCGCGCACGGTGTTCGCCGACCCCGTCCGCGCGGCACCGGCGGCGCTGGAGCGGCTCGACGAGCTGATCGTCTCCGCGCACACCGGCGTCGATCCCACCCACGTGGTCCGCGTGGGCATGGCCGCCTTCTACGCGGATCGTCTCTCCAGCTGCCGGCAGGCGCTCCGGAGGGTCGTCAGGGACGGGCGGGAAGGCGGCGCGGCCGCCTCGGCCGTCAATGCCCTGATGCTGCTCTGCCACGAGGCGTTCGACGGCGGTCGCTGGGAGGAGGCCGCGCGCACGGCCGAGGAGGGCCGCGCCTGGGGTGAGGACCTGGGCTACCGGCTGCTCACCCTGTGCGGCGCCTACTGCTCGGCCCTCCTGGCGGCCGCGCGGGGGGACGAGGGGACAGCCGAGGCTCTGGCCGACGAGCTCACCGCGTGGTCGGCGCCGAGGGCGCTCGGTCTGCTCGAGGACTTCGCCCACCGCGTCCGCGGGCTGGCCGCGCTCGGACGAGGTGACTTCGAGGACGCCTACCGGGAGCTGAGCGCCGTCAGCCAGGCCGGTGGCTTCGCCCCCTACGCCCCTGTCGGCCTCGCCGTCGCCATGGACCTGGTGGAGGCGGCGATGCGGACGGGCCGTCGGCGCGAGGCCACGGCGCACGTGGCGGCCATGGAGCGGTCCGCCATCTTCACCGGCCGTCCGAAGCTCGCCCTGGTGAGGGCGGGCTCGGCGGCTCTCGTGGCCTCGGGTGAGGAGGCGTCCCGGTGCTTCGAGCGGGCCCTGGCCGTCCCCGGGGCCGAGCAGCACCCGTTCGAGCGCGCCCGTGTCCAGCTCGCCTACGGCGAGCACCTGCGCCGCAGCCGCGCGACCAACGCCTCCCGGGTACAGCTGAGCGCGGCACTGGAGACCTTCCAGGAGCTGGGAGCGCGACCGTGGGCCACGCGGGCGTCCAACGAGGTCCGGGCGACCGGACTGACCCACCGCGGAGCCGCCGGCGACCGCGGCATCGGCGCACTGACCGCACAGGAGCACCGGATCGCCCAGCTGGCCGCCTCGGGCCTGTCGAACAAGCAGATCGGAAGCCGGTTGTACCTGTCGCCACGGACGGTCGGAGCCCACCTCTACCGGGTCTTCCCCAAGCTGGGCATCAGCTCCCGGGCCGCGCTGAGGGACGCCCTGAGCGGCACCGCCCGCGAGGCGGCCGCTGGGAGTGCAGCCGTGGTCCTTTGACTGATGCCTCGGCCCGCCGTGGCGGGGAGGGTCGGCACCGCCGGGGGTGACGTCCGGGAGGGAGCCGCCATGTCACTGGTCTCTCGAGGGTTCGGTCGCCGGGAGCAGCGCCGGGAGCAGGGCCGGGACGAGCGACTGCCCCCGGGCCAGTACGACACCGGTGACCTCTTCCCCGTGCTGTCCGCCGGCCCGACCCCGCACACGCCGCTGAGCGAGTGGGACCTGACGCTGCAGGGCGAGGTGGACGGTGTGCGGCGCTGGACCTGGGAGGAGTTCCGGGACCTGCCGCGCGAGGCGGTCTCGGTCGACATCCACTGCGTCACCAAGTGGTCGAAGTTCGACACCCGCTGGGAGGGCGTCGCGGTCGACACGCTGCTGGCCGGCGTCCGGACCGAGGCCGCGTACGCCCTCGCCTTCTGCGACGGCGGGTACACCACCAACCACCGGCTGTCCGACCTGACCGACGGCCGGGCGTGGGTGGTGGACACCTACGACGGGCAGCCGCTGGCACCCGAGCACGGGGGGCCGGTCCGGCTGCTGGTCCCCCACCTCTACTTCTGGAAGAGCGCCAAGTGGCTCCGCGGATTCGCGTTGTCCCGGATCAACGAGCCGGGGTTCTGGGAGACGTTCGGCTACCACGATCGCGGGGACCCATGGCTCGAGCAGCGGTACAGCGGCGACTGAACTGGCTGCGCGCCACGGTCCTCGAGAACCGACCCGAGACCGCCCGCGTCCACCGGCTCCTCTTCGACGTCCCCGGCTGGCCGGGTCACCTCCCGGGCCAGCACATCGACCTGCGGCTGACCGCCGAGGACGGGTACACGGCCCAGCGCAGCTACTCGCTGGCCTCCGCTCCCGAGGACCCCCGGCTGCACCTGCTGGTCGAGCGCCTCGAGGGCGGTGAGGTCTCCCCGTACCTCACCGACGAACTGCGCCCCGGTGACCTGCTGGAGCTGCGCGGACCCATCGGCGGGTACTTCGTCTGGTCGTCCGCCGTGGACCGGGACGAGGGGAACACCGAGGGTCGCCGCCCCGTCCAGCTCGTCGCGGGTGGCGCCGGCGTCGCCCCGTTCCTCGCCATGCTCGACCACCACCGGCGCGCGGGTGGTTCCACACCGGTGCGGCTGCTGTACTCGGCCCGCACGGTCGACGACGTCCTCGCGCGCGACGCCCTGGGGCCGCAGACGACCATCACGCTGACCCGGGAGGCGCCCTCCGACTGGAGGGGGCTGACCGGCAGGATCGACCGCCGCATGCTGGAGGCGCAGACCTTCGCGCCCACGACGCGGCCGCGCGTGTTCGTGTGCGGCCCGACGTCCTTCGTCGAGAACACCGCCACCACACTCGTCGACCTCGGTCACGACCCGTCGTGGATCAGGCTCGAGCGCTTCGGCGGGTCCAGCGATCCGCCCTAGTGGTCCCGGCGACATCGGCCCACGACAGCGCAGGTCGGCTCCGGGACGTGCCGGTCGGGCTGCAGCTCGCTCGGTCTGCAACCGTGCAGCGTCCCGGGGACCACCGTGTGGATCGTCGACACCGCGGACTCGCCCGCGACCGCGGGGTACTCCCCGCTGGTCAACGGGTCGACGACGGACTTCACCCACCCGTTCGCGATGACCTACC
>DATIMX010000447.1:0-5720 GCA_035474935.1 Geodermatophilus sp.
AGCTCCGACGACGGGCGCCACGGCTCGGACGACGACTGAGCTGACCGTCCGGTCGTGACGAGTGGGGCCCCGGAGGGGTCCCCGAGGAGCGACGCAACGGCTCCACGTTGCTCGGGCACCGCACCTGGCCGCGGTGTCGTCCGGTAGGACGACGGTGTCACGGCGTCCCGGCCTGCGGCATCTCCGGGGGCGCCCAGGCCCGGCCACTGGCCTGGTCGGCGGTGGGCACGCGGGTCGGCGTCCGGCCCGTGCGGCGCACCGCCTCGGCGAAGACCACGGCGTCGGTGACGGCCGCACCCCCGGGGTCGTTGTTGAAGTACACGAGGACGTCGGAGTCGCCGTGGGTCTCCGACAGCCGCTCGGCCCACGCCTGCAGCGTCTCCGGGCGGTAGGCCCAGCCCTCGGCCCCGGTGTGCAGCCGCAGGTACCCCCAGTCGGCGGTGCGCCACAGCGGCGCGACCGGCCGCTCGGCCCGGTCGGCCCAGCACAGCGCCGCGCCGTAGCGCTCGAGCAGCGCGCGGACCTCGTCGGTCCACCAGGACTCGTGCCGCGGCTCGACGGCGACGCGCACGCCGGCCGGGAACTGCGCGAGGCACTCGCGCAGCAGGTCGGCGTCGGCCTTCAGCGTGGGCGGCAGCTGCAGCAGGACGGCGTCGAGCCGGTCGCCGAGGCCGGCCATCCGGTCCACCAGCCGGGCGACCGGCTCCTCGGGGTCGCGCAACCGCTTGACGTGGGTGAGGAACCGGCTGGCCTTGACCGCCCAGCGGTAGTCGACGGGCGTGCGCTCCCGCCAGGCCTGGAAGGTGGTCCGCTCGGGCAGCCGGTAGAAGGCGTTGTTGCTCTCGACGGTGGCGAAGTGCTCCGCGTGGTGCTCCAGCCACAGCCGCTGCGGCAGCTTCGGCGGGTAGAAGCGGCCGCGCCAGTCGCGGTACTGCCAGCCCGACGTCCCGATGACCACCGCCACGGCAGCCGCCTACCCGCCCCGGCCGCCGCCGACGCAGATCCCGCCGCGCCCCCGGATTGGGGGGCTCCGCTCCCCCTCCGCTCGGCTGCCGGGCGCGTCGCCGCGCGACGACCGTGACCCCCACGAGACCGGCCCACGGTGGTGTGGGCGCGGCGCGACTGCGGAGTAGGCGATGACCAGGACACGACCGACCCAGCACGGCGGTCGCGGGGGTGCGCACAGGGCTGTGGTTCCCCCCGCGTCGCGAACGTCCCGATCCCCCAAGCGGCTGATCGCCGGCGGCCTGGCCGCCATCACGGTCACCGGAGCCGCGGTGACCCTCGGGGGCATCGCCCAGGCCGGGAACCCGCCCCTGGGGCCGGGCAACATCGAGGTCTTCCCCAAGCGCGACATGGTCGCCCTCGAGGGCTACACCGACCAGGCCGGCGAGACGGCGACCGTCACCGTCTCGCGCAACGGGCAGCAGATCGGGATCGGTGAGGGCGTGATCGACGCGACCGGCTTCCTGGAGTTCAACCACCCGGGTGGCTCCTGCTGGACCGGCGTGACGCCCAACATCCAGGGCGGCGACCTCGTCGAGGTGCGCTTCAGCGAGACCGCCTTCACCGACGGCGCCTACGTCAGCTCGGGGAAGATCACCAGCGTCACGCACAACGACTTCGCCGCCACGGCGGCGGAGGGCGACGTCGAGGGTACGGTGACCATCAGCGGCACCTACGGCGACGACTTCGGCACCCGGTTCGATCTCTCGCGCTTCGTCGTCGAGGTGGTCAACCCGGAGATGCGCCGTCCCGACCCGAGCACGCCGCCCACGCTCATCGGCGAGCGGGCGATCGGCTGGACGCCGGTCGTCGACCCGGCCGAGCCCAACGGCGGGCCCGGGTACGAGGTCACCGGCACCGCCGGGGACGGCGCCTTCTCGGTGACGTTCGGCATGTACTCCGCCGCCGATGCCGAGCGCGTCCTCGACGGAGCGCACGTGGTCACCTCCTGGATGCAGGACTCGGGCGAGCTGACCCTCGGCAACTCGCTGTACGAGTTCGGCGAGACCGACGGCCCCGGCTTCGGTGGCTGCCCGGCCGGCCCGGCCTCGCAGGCCCCGGTGCCTCCCACGAGCGTCACGGCCACCCGCAGCGGCACGGACGTCACGCTGACCTGGACGACCCCGGCCCAGCCGGTGGACGCCAACCCGGTCACCCAGTACCGGGTGGCCGCCGTCGACGGGGTCACCGGGCAGGAGATCGCCGTCCGCCAGGGTGCCAACCCCGGCGAGAACTCGGCGACCATCCACGGCCTGGTCGCCGAGCAGGCCTACGGGCTCATCCTCGAGGCCACCAACGGCCAGTGGAGCCCCGTGGTGCAGCTGGGCACGCTCAACGCCGACGGCACCATCACCCCGGCGACCGACCCGACCAACCCCGACACCACCGGTGGCGGCACGGGCGGCACCGGGGGCGGCGGCACCGACGAGACCCCGACCGAGCCGGTCGCGGCGCCTCCGACGGCGCCCTCGCTCACCCGCGTCCTGGCCGGCCACGAGTCCGCCACGGCGGAGTGGACGGCGGCCCTGCCGGGCAACGCCACCAGCCCGGTCACCGGCTACGAGATCGTGGCCACGCCGCCGGCCGGCAGCACCGCCACCCCGGTGACGGCGACGGTCGCCGCCACGGCGACCGCGGGCACGGTCACCGGCCTGACCAACGGCGTGGACTACACCGTGCAGGTGTTCGCCCTCGCCGGCGAGCAGCGCACGGGCAGCACCACGGCCTCGGGCGTCACCGCGGTCGTCAAGCCGGGCGACGTGGTGACCGTCAGCCGGGCCCAGTACCGCGCCGACAAGCGGGAGTACCGGATCTCCGGCACCGCCCAGGACACCACCGCCAACCGGGTGCACCTCCGGATCGGCGACGTCGCGGGCACCGGTCAGGTCATCCAGCTCAACGTCCCGGTCCTGGCCGACGGCACCTGGTCGGTCGACCTCCGGAACGGCCCGGTCCTGCCGACCAACAACCGGTTCAACGTCACCTCGGACTCGGGCGCCAGCACGGTCGCCGCGATGACGCGGTCCCGCTGATCCGGCGTCGGGAGCACCCGACACCTGCACGACCCGAGGGCCCGTCCCCGCACACGCGGGGGCGGGCCCTCGGTGTGCACGCGTGACCGCGCCACCGCGCGGGCACACCGACTCGCGTGACCGACCTTCCCCCGACCGTCTTCGTCCTCTTCGGCGCCACGGGCGACCTGTCCCGCCGGATGGTGCTGCCGGCCTTCTTCGAGCTCGCCCAGCGCGGCCTGCTGCCGGCCGACTGGCGGCTGGTCGGCAACGGCCGCGGCGACGTCTCGCACGTGGACTTCGCCGACCTGGTGCACGACGCGCTCACCGAGTTCGGCCCGCACCCCGACCAGGGCCCGTGGGAGGAGTTCGCCGCGCGGCTGCGCTTCGCCGGCGGCGGCTTCGAGGAGTCCGACCCGGGCAGCCTGCTCGGCGTCCTCGGCGAGGCGCGCGAGGAGCTGGGCGGCGACCCGCAGCTGGTGCACTACCTCGCCGTCCCACCGTCGGCCTTCGAGAAGCTGACCCGGGCACTGGGGCAGCACGGGCTGACCGAGGGCGCACGGGTCGTCTACGAGAAGCCCTACGGCACCTCGCCGGAGAGCTTCCACGAGCTCGACGACCTGGTGCACTCCGTGCTCGACGAGGACCAGGTCTTCCGGATCGACCACTTCCTGGGCAAGGAGGGCACCCAGGACCTGCACGTGCTGCGCTTCGCCAACGGCCTGTTCGAGCACGCCTGGCACCGCGACTACGTGGCGCAGGTGCAGGTCGACGTCCCCGAGGACCTCGACGTCGCCCAGCGCGCGGAGTTCTACGACGCCACCGGCGCCGCCCTCGACATGCTGGTCACCCACCTGTTCCAGGTCGCCGCCGAGGTCGCGATGGAGCCGCCGGCCAGCCTGTCGCCCGACGACCTGCAGGGGGCCCGCGAGAGCGTGCTGGCCGCCTTCCGGCCCCTGGACCCCGCCGAGGTCGTGCTCGGCCAGTTCGACGGCTACACCGACATCGAGGGCGTCGCCGACGACTCGCAGACCGACACCTACGTCGCGGCCCGGCTGTGGGTCGACACCGACCGGTGGCACGGCGTCCCGTTCGTGCTCCGGACCGGCAAGCGGATGGCCGTCAGCGAGCAGCGGGTGAGCCTGCTGCTGCGCCGTCCCGACGGGCCGGTCACCGACGTCCCCGGCCACGGCAACGTGCTGTCCCTGTCGCTGTCGGGATCAGGTGCGGTGGACCTGCAGGTCGTCGCCAAGGAGCCCGGCCCCGATCTCTCCCTCGCCACCGCGACGGCCACGCTGGAGCTGGCCGACGTCCCCGGGGGGACGCCGCTGCCGCCCTACGTGTCCCTGCTGCACGACGTGCTCGTCGGCGACCGGTCGCTGTTCACCAGCAGCGAGGGCCTGGCCAACGCGTGGCGGGCGTTCGCCCCGCTGCAGCAGCGACCACCGCGGGTGCACCGCTACGCGCCCGGTTCCTGGGGCCCCGCGGAGGCCGAGGCGCTGGCCGACCCCGCCGGCTGGCTGCTCGGCGACGGACGCCGGGACTGACGCCCGCGGCGGGGCTGTGCTGGGGTGGTCGCATGCCCGATGCGCCCGCCCGCTTCAAGGACCTCTGCCTCGACGCCCGCGACCACCAGGCCATCGCGGACTGGTGGTGCGCCGCCCTCGGCTACGTCCGCCGTCCCTCGGCCGAGCCGCGGAACCCGGCGTGGCCGGTACCGATCGAGGACCCCGCCGGTGTGGGCCCGCTGATCTGGGTGAACCCCGTGTCCGAACCCAAGACGGTCAAGAACCGCGTACACCTGGACGTCGTCGGGGACACCGCCGCCCTGCTGGTGGCCGGTGCGACGCTGCTGCGGGTGCGCGACGGCGAGATCGACTGGGACGTGCTCGCCGACCCCGAGGGCAACGAGTTCTGCTGCTTCGAACCGGAGGACTGACGGAGGACCCCATCCCTCCCTCGCGGGCTCGGGGCGGTGCCGACCCGGGAAAGCCGACAGGGGCGGCCCGCTCGGAAGCGGACCGCCCCTGCAGGTGACGGACTGGAACGGCCCCGTCCCGGGCCCCGCCCCGAGCTAGCGAGGGGTGGGGAGGACGGGGTCCTTCATCAGAAGTCCATGCCGCCCATGCCGCCGTCGCCGCCCGGCATGGCCGGGGCGGCCTTCTCCGGCTTGTCGGCGATGACGGCCTCGGTGGTGAGGAAGAGCGCCGCGATGGAGGCGGCGTTCTGCAGCGCCGAGCGGGTCACCTTGGCGGGGTCGATGATCCCGCTGGCGACCAGGTCCACGTACTCGCCGGTGGCGGCGTTGAGGCCCCAGCCGGTGTCGGAGTTGCGGACCTTCTCCGCGACGACGCCACCCTCGAGGCCGGCGTTGATCGCGATCTGCTTCAGCGGCGCCTCGAGCGCGACGCGCACGATGTTGGCACCGGTCGCCTCGTCGCCCTCGAGCTCGAGCTTCTCGAACGCGACCTTCGTGGCCTGCGCCAGGGCGACGCCACCACCGGCGACGATGCCCTCCTCGACGGCGGCCTTGGCGTTGCGCACCGCGTCCTCGATCCGGTGCTTGCGCTCCTTGAGCTCGACCTCGGTCGCGGCGCCGGCCTTGATGACGGCGACGCCACCGGCCAGCTTGGCCAGGCGCTCCTGCAGCTTCTCGCGGTCGTAGTCGGAGTCCGACTTCTCGATCTCGGCGCGGATCTGGTT
>DATIMX010000448.1:0-3498 GCA_035474935.1 Geodermatophilus sp.
CTTCCCGGACGTTGGCCTTACGGATGGTGTCCAGCAAGCGGGTCTTGCCGTGGTCGACGTGACCCATCACGGTAACTACCGGCGGACGGGTCTGCAGATCGTCCTCGCCGCCTTCGTCTTCACCGTAGGTCAGGTCGAAGGACTCCAGCAGCTCGCGATCCTCGTCCTCGGGCGACACGACCTGCACGACGTAGTTCATCTCGCCGCCGAGCAGCTCGAGGGTCTCGTCGCCGACGGACTGCGTGGCGGTCACCATCTCGCCGAGGTTGAACAGCGCCTGCACCAGAGCTGCCGGGTTGGCATCGATCCTCTCGGCGAAATCGCTCAGCGATGCGCCGCGAGCGAGACGGATCGTCTCACCGTTGCCACGGGGCAACCGCACGCCACCGACGGACGGGGCCTGCATGGAGTCGAACTCCTGGCGCTTCTGGCGCTTCGACTTGCGGCCCTTGCGGGCCGGTCCGCCGGGACGGCCGAACGCACCCGCGGCACCGCCGCGACCACGACCGCCGCCACCACCGGGACGGCCACCGCCGCCACCGCCGGGACGGAAACCGCCACCGGCCGGGGCACCGCCGCCACCGGGACCGCCGCCACCGGGACGGAAACCGCCACCGGCACCGCCGCCGCCGCCGCCGCCGGGACGGAAACCGCCGCCACCGGGACGACCTGCACCGCCGCCGGGACCGCCCGGACGACCGCCCGGACCGCCGGGACGACCGCCGCCGGGACCGCCGGGACGACCGCCGCCGCCCTGGGGGCGGGTGGGCATCATGCCGGGGTTCGGCCGCGGGGGCATGTTCCCCGGCGACGGCCGCGGGCCACCGCGTCCGGCCTCACCGGGACGTGCGGCCGGCGGACGCGGGCCACCGGGACGGGAGCCGCCGCCCTGCGCGGGAGCACCGCCCTGCGCGGGAGCACCGCCCTGGCCGGCCGTGGGGCCCGCGGGCGGGCCCGGCCGGGGACCGGGACGGGGAGGGGCGCCGGAACCGACGCCGAAGGGGTTGTTGCCGACACGCGGCGTCCGCGGGCCGGGGCGCGGCGCGGCGGTCCGCGGCGGCACGACCGACGATCCGGCGTCCGCGGCGATGTCGCCGGAACGCGCGGGTCGGTCGGCGGACCGGGAAGGCTGGTTCGTGCGGGGGCCCGAGGCCTGTGCCGGCGCTGCCGGCGCGGCGGGCTGGGCCGGTGCGGCTGCGGCAGGCGCGACGGGCTCAGGCGCAGCGGGTTCCTGGCGCACGGGCGGGCCGGGACGCGGCCCCGGCCGGACACCGCCGGATCGCGGCGTGTCGACGCCGCCGGCGGGAGTAGTGGCCGGGCTCGACGTCGCCGGAGCGGCGGGCGCCGCCGGGGCGGACGGTGCAGCCGACGCGGCCGCGGCGGCGGGTGCCGCTGCAGGACGCGGGGCGGACGGGCCGGGCCGGACGTCCGGTGCCGACGGCTGACCGGCGGGCGGGGTGGCCCGGGGCGGGCCGGGGACGGCACCGCCCGGTCGGGGCGCACCGGGGCGCGGAGCGCCGCCGGACGGGCCCGGCACCGGAGCGCCGGACGGGCGCGGACGGGCGCCGGGGCGGGGACGGGAGCCACCGTTGGAGTCGCCACCCGACACGGACTCGCGCAACCGCCGTGCGACGGGTGCCTCGACCGTGGACGAGGGGGACTTCACGTACTCACCGAGATCCTGCAGCTTGCTGAGGACCTGCTTGCTACTGATGCCGAGCTCTTTAGCGAGCTCATGCACGCGGGCCTTGCCTGCCACTGCTCTCCTATTTACTCGGAGGCCGGCGGCGTGTCCCGCTCGACCTCGAACCTAGCGTCGAAGCACGTTCATGGTGCGATCTTCACGACTGGCTCATGACGGGTCGACCTGGCTTTCGTGGTTCGGCGGGTCCGGGAAGATCCCGGGCCCCAGGGTGGTGCTCGTACTCAGGGGTGCTGCAGGAAGGACCGTACCTGATCGACGTCGAGCGGGCCCGCGACGCGTAGCGCCCGCGGGAACGCAGAACGACGCTCGGCACGGGAGAGGCACTCCGGGAGAGGGTGCAGCCATGCACCCCGACCGGGGAGCCGACGTCGCGGGTCCGGGATGACCATCCCGTCCACCGCGACGACCCGCAGCAGGTCGTCGGCCACTGCCCGGGTACGGCACCCGACACACGTCCGGACCGGACCCCGATCAGCTGGAGGCTGGTCGGGGAGGTGGGCCTGCCGTGCGCGATCCCGGCCCGGGCGTCGGACCGATCTCCAGTGTACCGCGTCGCCGGTCAGCGGGGCTCCGCACCGGGGGTGCTGGCCGCTCCGGCGTGGTCGCCCGCCTGGGCCGTGGCCACCCCGGGCGCACCGCCCTCGCCGGTCACCCGGGGATCGGCGTCGCTGCGGATGTCGATGCGCCACCCGGTGAGCCGGGCGGCGAGCCGGGCGTTCTGCCCCTCCTTGCCGATGGCGAGCGACAGCTGGAAGTCCGGCACGATCACGCGGGCCGTCCGGGTGCGCGCGTCGAGCACGCTCACCGAGACGACCTTCGACGGGGACAGCGCGTTGCCGACGAACGTGGCGGGGTCGTCCGACCAGTCGATGATGTCGATCTTCTCGCCGGCCAGCTCGCTCATCACGCCGCGCACGCGGGAGCCCATCGGCCCGATGCACGCGCCCTTCGGGTTCACTCCCGGCACCGTCGACCGGACGGCGATCTTGGTGCGGTGCCCGGCCTCCCGGGCGACCGCGACGATCTCCACGGACCCGTCGACGAGCTCAGGGACCTCCAGGGCGAACAGCTTGCGCACCAGGTTGGGGTGGGTGCGGGAGAGCGTGATCTGGGTGCCGCGCATGCCCCGGGTGACGCCGACCACGTAGCAACGCAGCCGCTCGCCGTGGACGTACCGCTCGCCCGGCACCTGCTCGGCCTGCGGCAGCACGCCTTCGGTCCCGCCGCCCAGGGCGACGACCACCACGCCGCGGGCGTTCGCGCGGGCGTCGCGCTGCACGACCCCGGCGACGATCTCGCCCTCCTTGGCGGCGAACTCGCCGTAGGTGCGCTCGTGCTCGGCGTCGCGCAGGCGCTGGACGATCACCTGTCGGGCCGTGGTGGCCGCGATCCGCCCGAATCCCTCGGGGGTGTCGTCCCACTCGGGGCCGGACTCGTCGCCGGGGCCCTCCTCGTGGGCGAGCACGCGCACGACCCCGGTCTTGCGGTCGATGTCCACCCGCGCGTGGACCTGGTGGCCCTCGGTGTGCTTGTAGGCCGTGAGCAGGGCGGTCTCGATGGCCTCGAGCACGGTCTCGAACGGGATGTCCTTGTCGCGTTCGATGGCGCGCAGCGCCGCGATGTCGACGTTCACCTCGAGCCCCCTGCGAATTCCTGCCCACCGTCGCGATCAGGATCCCCCGCCGCGTCGTCCCGGGCCGCTCCGGGGTCGAGCAACGCGACCTCCTCGGCGGGCGGCGGGGCGAACTCGACCTCGACAGCCGCGTGCGCGACGTCGGAGTAGCGCACCTCGC
>DATIMX010000449.1:0-2939 GCA_035474935.1 Geodermatophilus sp.
CGCTCGATCTTGCGCAGCGCGCTCGCCAGCGCGAGCGGGTCCTGGGAGAGCTGCGCTCCGGAGGCGTCCGCCTGGAACTCGCGGCTGCGGCTGACCGCCATCTGCACCAGCCCGGCGGCGAGCGGACCGAGGAAGATCAGCAGCAGCCCGCCGAGGGCGTTGCCGCCGCCGCGGTCGTCGCCGCCACGGCCGCCGAACAGCGAGGCGAACATCGCCATGTGCGCCAGGTAGGTGATCACCGTGGCCATGGCACCGGCGACCGAGCTGATCAGGATGTCGCGGTTGTAGACGTGCGAGAGCTCGTGGGCGAGCACGCCGCGCAGCTCCCGGCGGTCGAGCAGTTCGAGGACCCCCTGGGTGACGCAGACGGCCGCGTTGCGCGGGTTGCGGCCGGTCGCGAAGGCGTTGGGCTGGTCGGTGGGGCTGACGTAGAGCCGCGGCATCGGCTGCCGGGCCTCGGTGGCCAGGTCGCGCACCATCGCGTAGAGCTGCGGCGCCTGGGTCTCGGTCACGGGGAACGCCCGCATGGCCCGCAGGGCGAGCTTGTCGGAGTTGAAGTAGGCGTAGCCGTTGACCGCGAGGGCGACGACCAGGGCGACGAGCAGTCCACCCCGGCCGCCGACCAGGGCACCGGCGGCGAGGATGAGCCCGCCCATCAGACCGAGGAGCACCGCAGTCTTGAGTCCGTTGCTCCAGCGCTGCACGTCCCGACCAACGCGGTGCCCGGGGAGGCCGTTCCCCGCCTGCTCCCCCCTCGGGGTGCGACCGCGGTCACGGAATGGGCCCGCTCCGACGTGGGTTGGGGCTGTCAGGCGCCGGGGGGTCCCCGGCCGTTCCGGGTGTCGCTCGCATCACAGATCCGCGTGGTGTGACGTACACGTAACCTCGGCCGGTGGAGGTTCACAACTGATGACCACGACAGACCCGTCCGTCGTCGCCAGCACGGCGGGGAGCTCGACGCCCTTCGTCAAGAGCGTCGTCGCGCTCGACCGCGTCGTCATCCGGCTCGCCGGTGACTCCGGCGACGGCATGCAGCTCACCGGCAACCGCTTCACCAGCGAGACGGCGTCCTTCGGCAACGACCTGTCGACGCTGCCGAACTTCCCCGCCGAGATCCGCGCGCCGACGGGGACCCTGCCGGGTGTCAGCTCCTTCCAGCTGCACTTCGCCGACCACGACATCATGACCCCGGGCGACGCCCCGGACGTGCTGGTCGCCATGAACCCGGCCGCGCTCAAGGCCAACCTCTCCGACCTGCCCGGCGGCGGGCTGCTCATCGTCGACGCCGACGAGTTCACCCCGCGCAACCTGGCCAAGGTCGGCTACGCCACCAACCCGCTCGAGGACGGTTCCCTCGACGGCTGGCAGCTGGTCAGCGTGCCGCTGACCACCCTCACCCTCGAGGCGCTCGCCGACTCCGGCCTCGGCAAGAAGGAGGCCGAGCGCTCGAAGAACATGTTCACCCTCGGCCTGCTGAGCTGGATGTACCACCGGCCCACCGAGGGCACCGTCCGGTTCCTCGAGCGCCAGTTCCGCCGGAAGCCCCAGATCGCCGCGGCCAACATCGCCGCCTTCCGGGCCGGCTACAACTACGGCGACACGACGGAGGCCTTCGCGGTCTCCTACGAGATCAAGCCCGCCCCGATGGCGCCGGGCCGCTACCGCAACATCTCCGGCAACCAGGCGCTGGCCCTGGGCATCGTCGCGGCCGGGCAGCGCTCCGGCCTGCCGGTGTTCCTCGGCGCCTACCCGATCACGCCGGCGTCGGACATCCTCCACGAGCTGTCCCGGCACAAGTCCTTCGGCGTCCGCACCTTCCAGGCCGAGGACGAGATCGCCGGCATCGCCTCGGCGATCGGTGCGTCCTTCGGCGGTGCCCTCGGCGTCACGACGACGTCCGGGCCGGGGATCTCGCTGAAGTCCGAGGCGCTGGGCCTGGCGGTGATGACCGAGCTGCCGCTGGTCGTCGTCGACGTGCAGCGCGGTGGCCCCTCGACCGGGCTGCCCACCAAGACCGAGCAGTCGGACCTGTTGCAGGCGATGTTCGGCCGCAACGGCGAGGCGCCCGTGCCGGTCATCGCGCCGCGCTCGCCCGCCGACTGCTTCGACGCCGCGCTCGAGGCCGCGCGGATCGCGCTGACCTACCGCACCCCGGTCATGCTGCTCTCCGACGGCTACCTGGCCAACGGCGCCGAGCCGTGGCAGATCCCGGACGTCGAGGAGCTGCCGGACCTCTCGGTGGAGTTCGCCACCGAGCCCAACGGCACCACCGCCGACGGGACGCCGGAGTTCCTGCCCTACCTGCGCGACCCGGAGACCCTGGCCCGCCCGTGGGCCATCCCGGGGACGTCGGGGATGCAGCACCGCATCGGCGGGCTGGAGAAGGCCGACAAGACCGGCAACATCTCCTACGACCCGGCCAACCACGACCTGATGACCCGGCTGCGCCAGGCCAAGGTCGACGGCATCGCGGCCAGCATCCCGCCCACCGACGTCGACGACCCGGCCGGCCCCGACGGGGAGAAGGCCCGCGTCGCCGTCATCGGCTGGGGCTCGACCTACGGGCCCATCGGCGCCGCGTGCCGGCGCATCCGGCGCTCCGGGCGGTCGGTCGCGCAGATCCACCTGCGCCACCTCAACCCGTTCCCGGCCGACCTCGGCGAGGTCCTGCGCCGCTACGACCGGGTGATCTGCCCGGAGATGAACCTCGGGCAGCTGTCGATGCTGCTGCGCGCCAAGTACCTCGTCGACGTCGAGAGCCACACCCAGGTGCGCGGGCTGCCCTTCCGGGCCGCCGAGCTCGCCGCGGTCGTGCAGGACGTCATCGACTCCACCACCGGAGGCACCCCGTGACCACCATCGACCTCGGCATGCCCGCCGAGGGCCCGATCGCCGACGCCATCGCGCGGTCCCTGGACACCCAGGGCGAGAAGCAGACC
>DATIMX010000450.1:0-2797 GCA_035474935.1 Geodermatophilus sp.
CCCGCCACGGGCGGTCTCCTTGTACTTGTCCTTCATGTCCGCGCCGGTCTCGCGCATGGTCTTGATCGCCTTGTCCAGCGGGACGTGGTGCCGGCCGTCGCCGCGCACGGCCATCCGGGCGGCGGTGATGGCCTTGACCGAGCCGACGGCGTTGCGCTCGATGCAGGGGATCTGCACCAGCCCACCCACCGGGTCGCAGGTGAGGCCGAGGTTGTGCTCGATGCCGATCTCGGCGGCGTTCTCCACCTGCTCCGGCGTTCCCCCGATCACCTCGGCGAGGCCGGCGGCGGCCATCGAGCAGGCGGAGCCGACCTCGCCCTGGCAGCCGACCTCGGCGCCGGAGATGGACGCGTTCTCCTTGAACAGCAGCCCGACCGCCGCGGCGGTGAGCAGGAACCGCACCACGCCGTCCTCGGAGTAGGAGTCGACGAAGTCCCGGTAGTAGTGCAGGACGGCCGGCACGATGCCGGCCGCCCCGTTGGTCGGCGCGGTCACCACCCGCCCGCCGGCCGCGTTCTCCTCGTTGACCGCCAGCGCGTAGAGGGTGACCCAATCCATCGCGCGGAGCGGGTCGGCCTCGTCCGGATGAACCTCCAGCTGCGCACGCAGCGCGGCCGCGCGCCGGCGGACCTTCAGCCCCCCGGGCAGGACGCCGGTGGTCCGGGTGCCGCGCTCCACGCACTCCTGCATCACCGACCAGACGTGCAGCAGGCCCGCCCGCACCTCGGCCTCGCTCCGCCAGGACAGCTCGTTGGCCAGCATCACATCGCTGATCCGCAGGCCCGTCTCCCGCGTCCGGGCCAGCAGCTCCTCACCGGTCCGGAACGGGTACCGGACGGGTGTGGGGTCCTCGATGATGGCCGGGTTGCCGGCGTCGTCCTCGTCGAGGACGAACCCGCCGCCCACCGAGTAGTACTCGCGCCGGTCGACCTCGTCGCCCCCCGCATCCAGCGCCCGGAACAGCATGCCGTTGCTGTGGAACTCCAGCCGCTTGCGTCGGTGCAGCACGACGTCCTCGTCCACCGAGAACGCGATGGGGTGCTCGCCGGCCAGGGCCAGCTTGCCCTCGCGGCGGACGGCATCGACCCGCGGTCCGGCCGCGACCGGGTCGACCAGGTCGGGCTGCTCGCCCTCGAGGCCGAGGACGACGGCCTTGACGCTGCCGTGGCCGTGCCCAGTGGCGCCGAGCGACCCGAACAGCTCGCACCGGACACCGGCCACCCGCTCGAGCAGCCCCTCCTCGGCCAGGCGCGAGACGAAGGTGGCGGCGGCCCGCATGGGGCCCACGGTGTGCGAGCTCGACGGCCCGATGCCGACCTTGAACAGGTCGAAGGCGCTGATGGTCACCCGTGCCTCCCTCTCCCCCGCCCGATGTGTTCCGACCCCCACCGTCGAGTCAGGTACACAGTTGGTATATCAGATGTACTGTTAAGGTATGTCGATCCCCCTCAGGAGGCAAGGCCCGGTGGCCGACAACCTCTACGATCTGCTCGTGACCGCTGCTCCCCTGGATCTCGACTCGTCCGCTGTCGCGTCCCTGGCGGACAAGGCATACGTGGCGATCCGGGACCGGCTGATCATGCTCGACATCCGTCCGGGCGATCCGATCGACGACGACGAACTGGCCAAGGACCTCGGCGTGGGCCGCACCCCGGTCCGCGAGGCGCTGAAGCGTCTGGAGGGCGACCGGCTCGTGGTGTCCTACCCGCGGCGAGGGACCTTCGCGACCGGGATGGACATCTCCGATCTGGCCCACATCTCCGACATCCGCGCCCAGCTCGAGCCGTTGGCGGCCCGCCGTGCCGCCGAGCGGGCCGTCCGCACGGCGCATGCCGAGCTCGAGGACCTGGCCTCGCGCATCCAGTACCTGGACGTCGCCCAGATCGACCGGACCGAGTTGATGCGCTGGGACCTCGCCGTGCACCGGGCCATGTACCGGGCAGCCGGCAACCCCCACCTGGAGGACGTCCTGATCCGCTACGACAACCTGGCGACGCGGATCTTCTGCCTGTTCCTGGACCGGCTGCCCACGGTCGACGAGCACGTCGGGGAGCACGTGGAGCTGCTCCGCGCGATCGCCGCCGGCGACGCCGATCGGGCCGACGCCCTCGCCCGTGAGCACGTCCTGGGCTTTGAGCGGGCGATCCGCGCGGTGATCTGAGAGGGGGCCCTCGCTCGCAGCGCGTCGAACCGAACGCAACGCCCCGGTCTCGGCGGTTCCTGCCCACCCGCGCAGACCGTCACTGCCTGTCGGCCCCTCTGCTGGGTCCCGCCGTGAGCTCGTGAGCGGTGGGACCCAGCAGAGGGTCCTTGTTCACACCGGGCCGACGGCATCCAGGACAGCGAGGACGTCCCGCGTGGCCGCGACGTCGTGCACGCGGAGCACGGAGGCGCCTCGCTGGACCGCGACGAGCGCCGCGGCCAGGGAGCCGGGCAGCCGGTCCCCCACGGTCCGCCCGGTCAGCTGCCCGAGCACCGACTTGCGGGACAGCCCCACCATGACCGGGACCCCCAGGCCGGTGAACGCGTCGAGCGACGCCAGCAGCGCGACGTTGTGGGTCAGCGTCTTGCCGAACCCGAACCCCGGGTCCACCACCAGGTGCTCCTGCCGGATGCCGGCGTCGAGGCAGGCACGCATCCGCTGGGCCAGGAAGGTGCGCACCTCCACGACGACGTCCCGGTAGCGCGGGTCCTCCTGCATGGTCTCCGGCGAGCGCTGCATGTGCATGAGGCACACCGGCACGCCCAGCTCCGCGGCGGCCTCCAGGGCACCCGGCGACCGCAGTGCCCGGACGTC
>DATIMX010000451.1:0-14789 GCA_035474935.1 Geodermatophilus sp.
GGGGGCGACAGGCGGAGCTCGACGGCCCGGCGGGCGCCCACGCCCTGGGACGCCGGGTGCCGGCCCGGCTCTCGAACGGCGTCGAGTTCGCGTCTCGAGACGGCGCCCGTGGACGGCGGCGTCGGCCGGATCCTCCGGGACGTGCGCGTAGCCGACTGCGGGTCACGTCTCTCCTCGCGGCGGTCAACGCAGGCGGACGCCCGATGTCCGGACAGAGCGCACCTTGCCGACGGCGGGCAACGCCGGCGGGCGTGAGCTGCCCGGCGTCGGCCCTGTCGCAGCCCTCGTCGATGCGGGCATGCTGCGGCCAGGAGGTGGCTCGTGCTCAGTCACGCTGAACAGCAGGGCGGCGACGTGCCGGGACCGGTCGCCCCGCGGCCCCAGCGCCCGGCCACCCGCCGGGCCGCGGTGCTCGGCGTGCGGACCGCGGACGACGTCATGGACCGGCGCCCGCCGACGGTCGACCAGGACACGTCGCTGTGGGGTGCCTGGGGACGGCTCCGCGGGGCGGGCTGCCGGCACCTCGTGGTGGTCGACCGGCAGCTGCGCCCCGTGGGTGTGCTCGAGGAGCGGGAGCTGGCGCTGCGCTGGCCACCCGGCCCGTTCGAGGCACACCGCGTCCCTCTCCGGCGTCTGGTGCGCGGAGGGCCCCAGCCGCAGGCGCGCAGCGGTGACGCCCTCGCCACGGTCGCCCGCACCATGCTGGTCGCCTGCACCGACGCCGTCCCGGTGGTCGACGACGGCGGCCGGTTGCTCGGCCTGGTCACCGCACGGCACTGTGTCGAGCTGGTGGCCCGCCACGGGGTCGCGTAGGCGGCGGGAGGGACAGTCAGCGACAGCCGCGGCGCCGGCCCGGCGGCCTCGGCGTCCACGCGGCGCAGAACGAGCACGCAGTACACGAACGTGGCGATCAATAGGCCGATGACCACCTGGCTGGGCCGGTCGCGGATGAACGACCGCATCACCCGCGGGGAGAACTGGCTGCTGGCCAGCTGCAGGCTGACCGCCGTCAGGGAAAGGACGACGCCGGCGGTGGTGATGGTCGCGCCGGCGACGGTGCTCAGCAGCCAGGTGGCGGTGCTGCTCGCCATCGTCAGGGTCAGCGGGACCCCGTCCTCGCCGGCGACCCGGTCGACCGCGCCGGTGGCCTCGGCCAGCGCGAGGCCGCCGAGGACGATGAGCGCGGGCAGCGCGAACAGGCTCTCGCGGAACCGGTAGGCAGCGGCCTGCAGGCGCATCGGCAGCGGCGGCCGGCTGCCTCCCCTCATCGGCACGGTTGCCTCCGGCGGCGCCGCGCACCGGCCCGGGACGGCGCCCGCGCCCGGACGACGCGACTCTCCTCCGGCGCCGCGACCGCCGGCGCGGGAGGGAGGACGTCGTCGAGCCCGCACCGCCGCAAGGCACCGAGCACGCGGCCCTGGCCGTCGGGCACGACGGCCAGCCGTGCCCCGCGCATCCGGCACCGACGCTCCGCCCGGGCGAGCACGGAGACGCCGGCGTCTCCGAGGAGAGTCACCCGCCGCATGTCGACGGTCAGCGTCGCGACCCCGCGCCGGCGGGTCTGCGTGGTCAGGCACGCGTCGAGCAGGGGAGCGGTGTGGGTGTCGACCTCGCCGGCCACCTCGACGACCAGGTGACCCGGCCCGACCGGCGGGAGCGCGGTGACGGACAGCAGCGGCGCGCGGTCGGGGGCGTGCAGCACGGGAGCTCCTCCGGGCAGGCGGCGGACGGTCAGCGGAGCGGGTCGAGGGGCGCCGGCTCGGGCGGGGCCTCGACCTCGAGGACGGCCTGACCCGACCATGCCCGCCGGCTGTCTGCCGCGGAATGGCAGCCACTGGTCAACTCCGGGCACCCGTGGTTGCCGGTGCCCGGCACCACGGACGGGTCGGCCGGATGGCTTCCCGGGACCAGGGCGCTGCGGGGCACGGGACGCACCGACGTCAACGGCTCGGGCATCCCCCTCGGGCACCCGGTGGGCGCCTCCTGGCCACCCCGACCCGGAAGATGGCCCGCCGCGACACCCGCTACGGGCCGGAGACGATGTGCATCGGCGGCGGGCAGGGCCTCGCCGCCCTGGTCGAGCGGGTCCGACCGGGCAGCGCCTGACGGCCGGGACGACGACGGGCCGGGCATCCTCCTGGGGAGGATGCCCGGCCCGTGACGCGTGGCGTCAGGCGTCCACGCGCTGGCCCGTACGACGGCCGGCGGTGAGCAGGTGGTCGAGGCTGTAGCGCCCGGCGCCGATGACGGCCAGCAGGAGGGCGGCCGCGCCGAGGGTGAGGACGAGCTCGTAGCCGCCCTGCTCGACGAAGAGGCCGGCACCGGCGTGGACGAACGCGTACGCGCCGATCATGTCGACCACCAGGAGCAGCCCGGCGACCGGGACGGCGAGGCCGAGGACGAGCGCAGCGCCGCCGGCGAGCTCGACGACGGCGGCGAACCAGGCAGCGGCCGAGGCGGCGGGCACGCCGACCTGGTCGAAGAACGCGGTGGTCCCGTCGATGCCGTTGGTGGACAGCTTCTGCCAGCCGTGGGCGAGGAAGACGAGGCCGACGGCGACGCGGGTCACCAGGACGGCGAGGTCACGGGCGGGGGCAGGGGCGGGGAAGGTCATCGTGGGTCCTGTCAGGAGTGGGGGATGCGCGGTAGGGCGGCGCGGGGCGGCGAGGACCAGGCCGGTCTCGCCGTCCCGCACGCCGGCTGTGTCGGAGGGCGAGGCGGTCGTCAGGCGACGACGGCGAACCCGCCGGTCCAGGCGATCTTCTCGGCGGCGGCCAGGGTGATCTGCAGGAAGCCGAGGGACTCCAGCTCGCGGGCGCGGCGCAGGGAGCCGGCGTCGATGGCACGCAGGCCGGCCGCGGTGACGATCCCGGCCAGCAGCGACTTGGCGTCGGCGTCGTCGCCGGCGATCAGCACGGTCGTCGGCTGCGCGCCGACGGTGCCGGAGGCCAGGGTGGCGGCGAAGGTGGTGTTGAACGCCTTGACGACCCGCGACCGGGGCAGCGCCGCAGCGATCTCGGCGGCGGCGGAGCCGTCGGCGGGGACGACGAGGGAGTCGAAGGTCTCGAAGTCCACCGGGTTGGTGATGTCGACGACGACCTTGCCGGCGAGCTGCTCGCCGCGCTGGGCGACGATGTCGGCGACCGCGCCGTGGGGGACGGCGAGGACGACGACCTCCCCGGTGACCGGCTTGTCGGCGTCGCTCTGGCCGAGCAGCTCGACGGTGTTGCCGCTCCTGCCCACGACGCCGGCGATGGCCTGACCCATGGTGCCGGTGCCGATGATGCTCACGAGTGCCATGACGGTGCTCCTGTCGGGTGATGATTGGTTGTCGCTGCAACTGACACTCTGCACAAGGAACTTGTCGCTTCAACCATTCCGGTGAGGATGTGACCGTGGACACCCCCTGGCTCGACCGGCGCCAGCTGCGCGCGTGGATCCGCCTGGTCGGGGTGCTCGAGCTGCTGCCGGGCGTGCTGGACGCGCAGCTGCGCCGGGACGCCGGCGTGACCGAGTTCGAGTACTACGTGCTGGCCATGCTCTCCGAGGCGCCCGACCGGACGCTGCGGATGACCGAGCTGGCCCGGCAGACCAACGCCACACTGCCCCGGCTCTCCCACGTGGTGAGCCGCCTGGAGGCCCGGGGCCTGGTGGAGCGCTTCCCGTGCCCGGAGGACCGTCGGGCGACCAATGCCCGGCTCACCGAGGCGGGATGGGCCACGGTGCAGCGAGCGGCACCCGGCCACGTCGCCACCGTCCGGCACCACGTGATCGACGCGCTCAGTGACGAACAGGTCGACCAGCTCGCCGAGATCGGCGACGCCATCCTGACCCGACTGGACCCGACGGGATCGATGGCGGCCACCTACACCCGCTATGACGAGCCGCCCGGACCTCTGGCGTCGGAGCAGGTGGGCGAGGGGTGATCGTCCGCTCTGCGGCGACGTGCTGATGCCCGCTCGGCCGTCCCGGCCCGGTCGACGGGTGGAGCAGGTGCTGCGGCGGCCGGGGGCGGTCCGGCCGCCGCGGCCGCCCGTGGCCGAGGCGAGTGGCTCGCGCTCGTCGCGACGAGGTCGCCCCGGTGGACCCGTGATGGGGCGCTCGCCGCGACCTCGCGCAGATACTTGAACTATCAACCATCCTCCCGTACAGTGGGTGCTGCTTGAAACTTCAAGTATCTGGAGGACTGATGTCCGGCACCCCGTCCGCGTTCCCGCCACCCACACCCGGCGATGCGCCGGTGGACCGCACCGCCCGGCAGGACCGGACGATCGGCTCCCGGGCCGACGTGGCCACCGGCGCCCCTGCCCGCTACGCCAAGCAGCTGCTCTCGCACCTGGGTCGCAAGGTGCCCTTCACCGGCGACGCGATCACTGCCCCTGCGACCGCGGTGATCGGCGGGGCCACCGCCGGGATCGTCGTCGGCGACGGCGTGCTCACCCTGGAGGCCGCCGGCCACGACGAGGAGTCCGTCGCGCGCGTCGAGCACGTGCTCGGCAGCCACCTGGAGCGGTTCGGCCAGCGCGAGGCCCTCACCGTGCAATGGGTCCGCACCGACGGTGCCCCGATCCCCACCTCCGGGGCGTCCCCGACCTCTCCCGCCACGACCACCGAGGAGTCCGCATGACCTCGCCCGCCGCCACCACGACCGCCCTCGCCGACGCCCGCATCCCGGCCGCGCACCCGTTCGCCGCGCACCTGCGCCGCACCGCCGCTCTCGAGGCCGAGCAGCCGCACCGGCCGTGGACGCCGGAGGACGGGCCGCTGCCCAGCCTCTACCTGTCCCACGGCGGCGGGCCGCTGCCCTTCCAGAGCCCCGAGTGGCTCGACCCGCTGCACGACTGGGCCCGCGCGCTGCCCAAGCCGAAGGCGATCCTGGTCGTCTCCGCGCACTGGGAGTCCGCGCCGCTGTCGGTCAGCGCCGCCCGCCCGAGCGAGCTGGTCTACGACTTCGGCGGCTTCGACGCGCTGTACCACACGTTCCGTTACGACACCCCCGACGCCGGCGACCTGGCCCGGCAGGTGGTCGGGCTCATGCCGGACACCGAGCAGGTGCACCAGCACGCCCGCCGGGGGCTCGATCACGGCGCCTGGGTGCCGCTGAAGATCATGTACCCGGCCGCCGACGTCCCCGTGCTGCAGCTGAGCCTGCCCACCGAGGACCCCGAGGAGCTGCTGGCGCTCGGCGAGCGGCTGCGGCCGCTGCGCGAGCAGGGTGTGCTGGTGGTCGGCTCGGGCCACATGACCCACGGCCTGCCGTTCCTCACCCGGGAGATGTGGCTGGAGAACCAGGTGCCCGGCTGGTCGGCCGACTTCGACGCCTGGGCCGCCGACGCGCTGGCCCGCGGCGACGTCGCCGAGCTCGCCCGCTTCCGCACCGCCGCTCCGGGCATGCCGTACGCGCACCCGACCGTGGAGCACTTCACGCCGCTGTTCGTCTCCCTCGGCGCGGCCACCGACCCCACCGCGCCGGTGCTCACCACCCTCGACGGCTACGGCGTCGGCCTGTCCCGGCGGTCCTTCCAGGCGGCATGAGCACGACGGACGTCACCCCGACCACCGGCGTCGCCGTGCCCCTCGGGCGACGGGGAGCCCCGCTGGCTGAGTGAGGCGGAGACGGCAGCCTGGCTGCCGCTGGTCCGGTTGGTGACCCTGCTGCCGCAGCGGCTGGACGGACAGCTGCGCGAGGACGCCGGCATCGGCCACGTCTACCACCAGATCCTCGCCATGCTCTCCCAGGCCCGGGACCAGCAGCTGCGGATGAGCGAGCTGGCCGAACTCACGGCCATCTCGCCCAGCCGGCTGTCGCACGCCGTCACCGCGCTGGAGGACCGCGGCTGGGTCACGCGCTGCCCGGCCGCCACGGACCGGCGCGGCCAGCTCACCCGGCTCACCTCCGCCGGTCGGGCGTCGGTCGAGCAGATCGCCCCCGGGCACGTCGTCGAGGTCCGCCGGCAGGTGTTCGACCGGCTCACGCCCGAGGAGGTCGACCAGCTCACCCGCATCGCCACCGAGCTCCTCGACACCGCGTCGAGGTGACGGGCCGGCGCGGGGCCACGGCCGGAGCTCCCTGGCTCGCCGTCGCCGCGCCGCTCCACGTGTCCGTCCCGTTCGGTCGGCGGGCGCCCGACCGGGTCGGTCAGCGGCCGGCCGGTACCGCTGCAGCGGCCTCCGGGTCCACGGTGAGGTCGGTGGTGGAGGTCTCCCGGAGGGCGAGGATGCAGGCGACGCTGAGCAGGCAGAACGCGGCGATGATGCTGGAGACCAGGATCGTGCCGCCGCCCGCGGCCAGCACGGAGGCGAAGGCGACGGGCGCGATGCCCGCGCCGAGCCCGGAGATCTGGTAGCCGAGCGAGGCTCCGGTGTAGCGGGAGCGGGTGGAGAACAGCTCGGTGTAGAGCGCGGCGAGCGGCCCGTACATCGCGGCGTGCACGACGCCCTGACCGACCACCACGACGAGGGTGAGCAGCAGCGTGGACCCGCTGTCGATCATGGGGAACATGAGGAAGGCCCAGGCCGCCATCGCCACGGCGCCGGCCACCACCACCGGACGCCTCCCCACCCGGTCGGACAGCGAGGAGAACCCGATGATGCCGATCGCCGCGACGACCGACGACAGGGTGAGCGCGTTGAGCACCGTCGACCGGAGGAAGCCGACCTGCACCGCGTAGGAGATCACCAGCGTGGTCAGCGTGGCCTGGGCGACGAACGCCCCGAAGCCGACCCCGACCGACAGGGCGAGGTTGCGCGGGTGGTGGCGCAGGACCTCGAACAGGGGCGGTCGCGCGGGCTTCTCCGCGGCCGCCTCGGCGAAAACGGGTGTCTCAGCGACCTTCGCGCGCACGAACAGGCCGACGGCCAGCAGCAGGATGCTGATCAGGAACGGGATCCGCCAGCCCCAGGCGAGGAACTCCTGCTCCCCGGTCAGGCTGGCGGACGCGGCCAGCACCAGGGTCGAGAGCACCACGCCGCTGGGCGCACCCGCGTTGGTGAAGCTGGCCCACAGCCCGCGCCGGGACGAGGCGTGCTCGGCGGACATCAGCACCGCGCCACCCCACTCCCCGCCGACCGCGAAGCCCTGTACGACGCGCAGCAGCACCAGCAGGATCGGGGCCCAGACCCCGATCTGGGCGTAGGTGGGCAGCAGGCCGATGAGCGTGCTGCCGACGCCCATCATGACCATGCTGATGATGAGCATCTTCTTGCGCCCGATCCGGTCGCCGAAGTGCCCGAACACGATGCCGCCCAGCGGGCGGGCGATGTACCCGGTGGCGAGCGTGCCGAAGCTGGCGACGGTGCCGACGAGCGGGTCGAGGTCGGAGAAGAAGACCTGACTGAACACCACGGCCGAGGCGGTCGCGTACAGCAGGAAGTCGTAGTACTCGATCACGCTGCCGAGGTAGCTCGACAGCACGGCGCGGCGCAGTTGACTGCGCGAGAAGTGCGGGTGCGTCATCGCGGTTGCCCTGTCTGCTGGGGACCGGCCGGCCGGGCGGCCGGGATCGTGGCTGGCTGAGCTGAGGGGCCGGAGCGGCCTGCGTCACATGCGCCGTCGATGTTAGGAACCTTGATACGTCTTCGCAAGAGCCTTGCTATCAGGCTGCTTGATAGGCTGGGTCCATGACGGAGCGCCTGTCGCCTGTGACCGGGGGGCGCGGTCAGCGCCTCACGTACCTGGTCAAGCGCCTGGAGATGGCCGAGCGGGCGCGGATGGACGAGGTGTTGCGGCCCCTCGGGGTGACGCTGCACCAGTACACGGCCCTCAGCATCCTCGAGCGCCGGGAGGGGTTGTCGTCGGCTCAGCTGGCCCGCCGGACCTACGTCACCCCGCAGGCGATGCACCAGCTGGTCGCCTCCATGGAGCGCGACCGGCTCATCGAGCGCCGTCCGGACGGGGAGAACCGCCGGATCCTGCGTGCCTGGCTGACGCCCCACGGCGCCGAGGTCCTGCAGGCCTGTCACGACGTCGTCGACGGGCTGGAGGAGCGGATGCTGTCCGCCCTCAGTCCCGAGGAGGCCGCGGTGTTCGAACGGGCGCTGGAGGCGTGCCTCACCGCTCTCGCCGAGCCCGGGCTCAAGGTGCGCCGGCTCGGTGGCCCGAGCGTCCTGGCGGACGACGCTTGACTCGATCTCAGGATGCTTGCTATCAAGGTTCTTGAGACGACGAGGTCGCCCCCGCACTCGCTGAGGAGGCGCGATGGACCTGATCGCCGGACCGAACCCCGGCCTGGGCACCTGGCCCGCCCGCCGGGCCCGGATCTCCCCGGACCGCACCGCACTGCTCGACCCCCGCCGGTCGCTCGCCTACGCCGAGCTCGCCGACCGCACCGCGCGGTACGCCGGGGCACTGCGCCGGCTCGGCGTCGGGCGAGGCGACCGTGTGGCGTACCTGGGCGTGAACGCCGTCGAGGTGTTCGAGACGTTCTTCGCCACCTGGCTGCTCGGCGCGATCGCGGTACCGCTGAACTACCGCCTGTCCGGAGCGGAGATCCGCTACATGCTCGAGGACTCGGCTGTCTCGGTGCTCGTGCACAGTGGCGACGCGAACGCCCTCGTCGCCGCAGCCGTGCCGCTGCCGGGCACGGTGCGCCACGTCCTCGCCGTGGACCCCGCGGACCGCCCGGTGGACGGCGCGGAGTACGAGGCCGAGGTCGCCGCCGGCCCCACGCTCGACAGCGAGCCACAGGTGTCGCTGGACGACCCCGCGATCCTGCTCTACACGTCCGGAACCACGGGCCGCCCCAAGGGAGCGGTCCTGACCCACGGCAACCTGACCTGGAACACCGTCAACTACCTGGCGCACGTCGACGTGCTGAGCACCGACCGCGCGCTGGGCATCGCGCCGCTGTTCCACTGCGTCGGTCTCGGCCAGGTCACGCTGCCGACCCTGTTCAAGGGCGGCAGCGTCGAGCTGGTCCCGAAGGCCGACCCCGGCCTGGTCCTGGCGCGGGTGGCCGCGGCGCGGATCACCAGCTTCTCGGCCGTGCCCACCATGCTCCAGATGATGTGCGAGCACCCGGCCTGGGACACGGCCGACCTGAGCTCGCTCGCCGTGGTCCAGTACGGCGGGTCGCCGGTGCAGGAACGGGTGGCCCGCGCCTGGCTGGATCGCGGAGTGCGGCTGCTCCAGGGCTACGGCATGACCGAGGCGTCCCCCGGGGTGTACATGAGCACCCACGACGGCACGGCGGCCCACCCGACGGCGGTGGGGGTGCCGCACTTCTTCACCGACGTCGCCCTGTTGCGCGACGGCCGGCCCGCGCCGGTCGGCGGGGAGCCGGCGGAGCTGGTGGTGCGCGGACCCCACGTCTTCGCCGGCTACTGGAACCGACCCGAGGACACCGCGGCCGGCTTCGTCGACGACCAGTGGTTCCGCACGGGTGACGTGCTGAGCGTCGACGACGACGGCTGGGCGCGTGTCGTCGACCGGGTCAAGGACATGTACATCTCGGGCGGGGAGAACGTGTACCCCGCGGAGGTGGAGGCCGTGGCGGTCCAGCTGGACGCGGTGGCCAACTGCGCCGTGGTCGGACTGGCCGACAGCCGCTGGGGTGAGGTCGGCGTCGCCTACGTGCAGCTCCGGGAGGGAGCGACGCTGACGGAGGCCGAGCTGCGCGCCCACCTCGAGGCCCACCTGGCCCGGTACAAGGTGCCGAAGTACGTGGAGTTCGTGCCGGAGCTGCCGCGCAACGCCACCGGGAAGATCCGCCGGGTCGAGCTGCGACACCGGGCTGTCGAGGACCACCCGACCGCCGGAGGACACGGGGCCGCCGAGGCGGATCCGAACGAGCAGGCCGCGTCGCGGCGGCCGGAGGGAGTGTCATGACCAGCGCCGCCGAGCGGTCCGCCCAGGACCGGGTCCAGGCCCTGCTGCCGCCGTCGCTGCAGCTGGAGCGCCACGGCGAGGTGGCCGTGCTGCGGTTGACCCGCGCCGCCAAACGCAACGCGCTCGACGACCCGACGGTGCTCGGCATCGAGGCGTTCTTCGCCGCTCCGCCGGACGGGGTGAAGGCGGTCGTGCTCGACGCGGAAGGAAAGCACTTCTGCGCCGGGCTGGACCTGTCGGAGCTGACCGAGCGCACCGCCTTCGAGGGCCTGGAGCATTCCCGGATGTGGCACCGGGCCTTCGAGCGGATGCAGCACGGGCGCGTCCCGGTCGTCGCGGTGCTCAAGGGGGCGGTGATCGGGGGCGGGCTGGAGCTGGCGTCGGCCACCCACCTCCGGGTGGCCGAGCCGAGCGCGTTCTACGCGCTGCCGGAGGGGCAGCACGGTCTGTTCGTCGGCGGGGGCGGCTCGGTGCGCGTGCCGCGGCTCATCGGGGCGCACCGCATGGCCGACATGATGCTGACCGGGCGCGTCCTGGACGCCCAGGAGGGGCAGACCCTCGGGCTGTCGCACTACCTGACCGGGCCGGGGGAGGGACTCTCGCACGCCCTGGAGCTGGCGCAGAAGATCGCGGCCAACTCCCCGGTGACGAACTTCGCCGTCCTGCAGGCGCTGCCGCGGATCGCGGAATCCAGCCCCGCGGAGGGTTACCTGATGGAGTCGCTGATGGCCGCCCTCGCGGGGAGCAGCGAGCAGGCCCAGGAGCGGATGCAGGCGTTCCTGCAGGGCAGAGGCGGCAAGGTGCAGCGGGGGGAGGGCGCGTGACCGCCGTCGGGACGCCGGAGCCGCTGCGCCCGGTCGCCGCCGATGTCCGGGAGACCACCGAGATCGGCCGGTTCCTGCGCTGGCTGGAGCGGGAGCGCGGGCTCGCCTTCGAGGGGTACGACGAGCTGCACCGCTGGTCGGTCGAGGACCTGGAGGGCTTCTGGTCGGCAGTCGCGGAGTTCTTCGACGTGCGCTTCGCGACGCCACCGGAGCGCGTGCTGGGCCGGCGGGAGATGCCCGGCGCCGAGTGGTTCCCGGGCGCGACGCTGAACTACGCCGAGCACGCCGTCGGGCTGCCCGAGGACGCGGACGAGATCGCCGTGCTCGCCTACTCGCAGACCCGTGACCGCCAGGAGCTGACCTGGGGTCGACTGCGCGAGCAGGTGGCCCGCGCCCGTGCCGGGCTGCGGCGGCTCGGCGTCGGCCGCGGCGACCGCGTCGTGGCGTACCTGCCCAACATCCCCGAGACCCTGGTGGCGTTCCTGGCCACGGCGAGCCTCGGCGCGGTGTGGGCCAGCTGCGCGCCGGAGTTCGGCGCCCGCAGCGTCGTGGACCGGTTCGGGCAGATCGAGCCGACCGTGCTGCTGGCGGTGGCCGGGTACGGCTACGGCGACAAGGACGTCGACCGTCGGGAGCAGGTGGCGGAGATCCGGGCGGGGCTGCCCACCGTCCGGCACGTGGTGCACGTCCCGTACGGGGGGAACGACCTGCCCGACGCGCTCGGCTGGGACGAGCTCCTCGCCGAAGCCGGGGACCTGACCTTCGACCCGGTGCCGTTCGCGCACCCGCTGTGCGTGCTGTTCTCCTCCGGGACCACCGGCAAGCCCAAGGCGATCGTCCACGGACACGGCGGGATCCTGCTGGAGCACCTCAAGAACCACGGCCTGAGCTGGGACCTGCGCCCCGGCGACCGGATCCTCTGGTTCTCCACCACCGCGTGGATGATGTGGAACGCGCTGGTGTCGGGGCTGCTGGCGCGGGCGTCGATCGTGATGATCGACGGCAACCCGCTGCACCCGGACCTGCGCTGGCAGTGGCAGCTCGCCGCCGAGACGGGGGCCACGCTCATGGGCGCCAGCCCCGGGTTCCTCATGGCCTGCCGCAAGGAGGGCGTGCGGCCGGCCGCGGAGTTCGACCTCTCGCGGATCCGGCAGCTCGGGGCCGCCGGCAGCCCGTTGCCCGCGGAGGGCTACTGGTGGGTGGCCGAGCAGTTCGGGCCCGGCGTGCTGCTCAACGTGGGCAGCGGCGGCACCGACGTGTGCAGCGGCATCGTGCAGGGCAGCCCCCTGCAGCCGGTGTGGGTGGGGGAGATCTCCGGCCCCTGCCTGGGCGTCGACGCGCAGGCCTTCGACGACGAGGGCAACCGGGTGGTCGGCGAGCTGGGGGAACTGGTGATCACTCGGCCGATGCCGTCGATGCCCGTGGGGTTGTGGGGCGACCCCGACGGGGCGCGCTACCGGGACACCTACTTCGACGTCTACCCGGGCGTGTGGCGGCACGGCGACTGGGTGCGGTTCTCCCCGGTGGGCAGCGCGGTGATCGCCGGTCGCTCGGACGCGACGCTCAACCGGGGCGGGGTGCGGCTGGGCACGGCGGAGTTCTACCGGGTGGTCGAGGAGCTCCCCGAGGTCGTCGACAGCCTCGTCGTGCACCTGGAGGACCCGGCCGGCGGCAACGGGGAACTGCTCCTGTACGTGCAGCTCCGCCCCGGCACCACCCTGGACGACGAGCTGCGCCGCCGCATCGCCACCGCGCTGCGCACGGAACTCTCACCACGGCACATCCCGGACGGCATCGCCGAGCTGCCGGTGATCCCGCGCAACCGGACGGGCAAGAAGCTGGAGCTGCCGGCCAAGCGGATCCTGCTGGGCGCGGCGCTCGACGACGTGGCCAGCCGCGACGTCCTCGCCGATCCGGCCGCGCTCGACCCCTTCGTCGGCCTCGCCGCCTCCCGGAGCCGGTCGTGACCGTCCAGCGGGTGGCCGTGGTGGGCACCGGGGTGATCGGGGCCAGCTGGGCGGCGCACTTCCTCGCCCACGGCCTCGACGTCACCGCGACCGACCCGTCGCCCGGCGCGGAGCAGCGACTGCGGTCCGACGTCGCGGCGATCTGGCCGACGCTCACGCCCGCCGCGGGCGGGTCGCCGGAGCGGCTGGCGTTCACCTCCGACGTCGCGGCGGCGGTCGCGGACGCGGACTTCGTGCAGGAGAACGGCCCGGAGCGGGAGGACGTCAAGCACGAGGTGTTCGCGGTGCTCGACACCGCCGCGCGGCCGGACGTCGTCCTGGCCAGCAGCTCCTCGGGCCTGCTGCCCAGCGTCATCGCCCGGGGCTGCCCGCGGCATCCCGAGCGGGTCGTGATCGGGCACCCGTTCAACCCGCCGCACCTGATCCCGCTCGTCGAGGTGGTGCCGGGGGAGAAGACCTCGGAGCAGGCGGTCGAGGCCGCGCTCGCCTTCTACACCGCCGTCGGCAAGAAGCCGATCCGGCTGCGTCAGGAGCTGCCCGGACACGTGGCCAACCGGCTGCAGGCGGCGCTGTGGCAGGAGGCCTACTCGCTCGTCGAGCGCGGCGTGGCGACGGTGGCCGACATCGACACCGCCATCGCCCACGGTCCCGGGCTGCGATGGGCGGTGCTCGGGCCGTTCGCGAACCAGCACCTGTCCGGCGGGCCCGGCGGGATCGCGCACGTCCTGGAGCACCTCGGCCCGCCGACCGAGGCGTGGTGGCGCGACCTCGGGCAGGTCACGCTCACCCCGGAGCTCGTCGCCAAGCTCGTGGCCGGCGTCGACGAGGAGCTCGCCGGCGTCGATCCCGCCGAGCTCATCGCCCGGCGCGACGCGGTGCTCACCGCCCTGCTGGACGCCAAGGCCCGGACCGACCTGTAGGAGGGCGCACCATGGATCTCGCCGCACTCGACGCCATCGACGTGCACGTGCACGTCGAGCAGGACAGCCACGGCTGCTTCTCGCTCGACCAGGAGCTGATGGACGCCTCGGCGAAGTACTTCCGCGCCGACCAGGACCGCACCCCGACCGTGGCCGCGATCGCCGAGCACTACCGCGCCCGCCGCACCGCAGCGGTGGTGTTCACCGTCGACGCCCCGGCCGGCACCGGGCACCCGGCGTTGTCCAGCGAGGAGATCGCGGAGCAGGCCGCCGAGCACCCCGACGTGCTCATCCCCTTCGGCTCGGTCGACCCGCACGCGGGCAAGGCCGCCGTCGCCCGGGCGCGGCGGCTGGTGACCGAGCACGGGGTGCGCGGCTTCAAGTTCCACCCCAGCCTGCAGGCGTTCGAGCCCAACGACGTCCGCTTCTACCCCCTGTACGACGCGTTGCAGGAGCTGCGGGTGCCGGCGCTGTTCCACACCGGGCAGACGGGGATCGGCGCCGGGCTGCCCGGCGGGCGGGGGATCAAGCTGCGCTACTCGGCGCCGATGCTGCTCGACGACGTGGCCGCCGACTTCCCGCACCTGACCATCGTGCTGGCGCACCCGTCGGTGCCGTGGCAGGACGAGGCGATCTCGATGGCCACCCACAAGGCGAACGTCTACATCGACCTGTCCGGCTGGTCGCCGAAGTACTTCCCGCCACAGCTGGTGAAGGCGGCCAACTCGCTGCTCAAGCGCAAGGTCCTGTTCGGGTCGGACTTCCCCGTCGTCACCCCCGACCGCTGGCTCGCCGACTTCGCCGAGCTCGAGATCAAGGACGACGTCCGGCCGCTCATCCTCAAGGACAACGCCGTCCGGATGCTCGGGCTCGCCTGACTGCGCCGTGCCCGGGTGCCGCCGGCCGGCCGGGACGACTCCGGCGCTCTGGAGACGCTCACCGGCGGCGTGCCGGTCGCGCGACGACCCCGACCCAGGAGGACGGGAGACCTGCACTTTCCATTTCGCGGGCCGTCCACGGCGGCCCGAACCACGCAGTTGACGCCGGGCGTCGTCCGGGGATGAGGGGAGTGGACATGACCAGGTGGGGGACCCGACTGACGGCGATGGCGGGGGCCGTCGCAGTGGCCGGTGGGGCAGCGTCGATGACGGCGGCGAACGCCGCACCGCCGGTCCAGCCCGACGTGCCTCCCGGCGAGTACCGCGGTGACCTGGCCAGCGGTGCCGACTGGATGGCGCACGTGCCCCAGGAG
>DATIMX010000452.1:0-3586 GCA_035474935.1 Geodermatophilus sp.
GTCGGCGACGACAAGGACCGCCGGCCGATCTACCTGGCCGAGTGCCGGCGGATGGGCATCAAGGTGCTCCCGCCGGACGTCAACGAGTCGTCCTGGGACTTCACCGCCGTCGGCACCGACATCCGCTTCGGTCTCGCGTCGGTGCGCAATGTCGGGCACAACGTCGTCGACTCGATCCGTCGGGCCCGCGAGGAGAAGGGCGCCTTCAAGGACTTCGCGGACTTCATGCGCAAGATCGACACGGTCGCCTGCAACAAGAAGGTCATCGAGTCCCTGGCCAAGGCCGGGGCGTTCGACTCCCTGGGCCACTCCCGGCAGGGCATCGTCGCCGTCCACGCCCAGGCCGTCGACTCCGCGATGGCGCTCAAGCGCAAGGAGGCCGAGGGGCAGTTCGACCTGTTCGGCAGCTTCGGCGGGGACTCCGCGGAGGACGACCCGTTCAGCGGGGCGCTGGACATCGCGATCCCCACGGCGGACTGGTCGAAGTCCGAGCGGCTGGTCTTCGAGCGCGACATGCTCGGCCTCTACGTCTCCGACCACCCGCTGCACGGCGTGGAGCACGTGCTCGCGGCCAACGCGGACACGCCGATCGCCGAGATCAACGCCGGCGGCGTCGAGGACGGCGCCAACGTCACCATCGCCGGCATCCTCACCTCGGTCGCCCCGCGCACCAACAAGCAGGGCGCGCCGTGGGCCATCGCGACCCTGGAGGACCTCGAGTCCGGCATCGAGGTGCTGTTCTTCCCGAAAACCTGGGCGGAGGTCTCGGAGAAGGTCGTCCGCGACCAGATCGTCGTGGTCAAGGGCCGGATCAGCCGCCGCGACGACCAGCCCTCGCTGTTCGGCTCCGAGGTGACCATCCCCGAGCTCACCGAGGGCGCGCGCGGCCCGGTGCTGGTCTCGATGGCGGCGGCCCGCTGCACCCCGCCGGTCGTCGAGCGGCTGCGTGAGGTCCTGGGCAGCCATCCGGGCACGACCGAGGTGCACCTCAAGCTGCTCAACGGCGGCCGGGAGACCGTGCTGCGGCTCGACCAGGGCCTGCGGGTGCGGCCCAGCACGGCGCTGATGGGCGACATCAAGGCGCTGCTGGGCCCGACCAGCGTCGCCCTGCTGTGACCCGGCCGGTCGCCCGCCCCGCTGCGCACCCCGCGCCCGGGCGGGCGGCTGCGGTCAACCGCCGCCGCGCGCCTGCCGGGAGAGCAGGCTGCGGTACAGGTGCGCCAGCATCGCCAGCAGCGTCACCCCCCAGGCGGCGAGCGCCACCCAGATGCCCACCGCGCCCACCGCGCCGACCAGCGGCAGGTGGTCGACCCGGCCGAGGTGGGTGCCGGCCACGGCGTACATGCCGAGCGGGAAGACGATGCCCCACAGCGAGGACTCGTAGACCAGCGGCACCCGGTGCACCCGGTGGCGCCACCATCCCGCCGCCACGAGCACCGGGATCAGCCAGGTCCCGAAGGCCCACAGCAGCACCGAGACGCCGGCGATCAACTCGCGGGTCGCCTCGACCATGGGGGAGGGGCGCATCTCCACGATGCGCGCACCGGCGAGGACGCTGATGGCCGTCGCGCCCATCGCGATCCAGTACGGCGGGGTCAGGTCGGTCGCCCGCAGGTCGTAGATCAGCAGCCGGAGGGAGACCACGACGCCGACGGCGGCGTACAGGAAGACCCCGACCGACCAGGAGAAGACCGCGGTCGCGGCCAGTGCGTGGCGCAGTGCTGGCAGCACCGGCTCCAGGGTCGCTGCGGCCACGGCCACCGATTGGCCGGCGACGACCCAGATGAACCAGGTGCCGTCGGCGAGGACGAGCACCGGACGCGGACGGCGACCCACCACCGCGGTCCACGGGACGACGTAGCCCAGCACCAGCCAGGTCAGTGCCGCGACCGCGAGCAGCACCAGGGCGACGGCGTGGTGGCCGTCGATGTCCAGGCGGACCCCCAGCACGTTGCTGCCGGCGATGAAGGTGAAGAAGCCGAAACCCCGGTTGGGGTCGGTCAGGTCCGCCCGGACGGCGTCCCGGTGGAGCGCCAGTCGCCATCCGGTGAGGACCACCAGCACCACGTAGGAAGCGGCACAGGCCACCAGGGGGAGGACCGACAGCGTCCGCTGCCCGTGCTGGACCAACCCGACGGAGACGATCCCGCTGGCCATCACCAGCGCGAAGTAACCGGGCGGGAGGTGGCGCACGGCGGAGTGGAGCCGCTGCGACGCCCCCGCGCGGGTCACGGCCGCAAGGCTACTGACGCCTGACCCGACGCTCGCCCACGGTCGGACGACCGCACGCAGGCGCACGACCACGACGCCGGAGGGTGCGCCAGCGGCCGGGAGGCTGAACGCGGTTGACTGGGGTCGTGGACAGCACCTCCGCAGCCGCTCCCGCCGGGCCGCCGCCCGGCTCTCCTGCCCGCTGGGGAGCCGGAGCCCGGTGGCCCGGCCGGGCCGAGCTGCGCGCCGACCTGCGCGGTTCACTGGTGCTGGTCGGCGTGCTGCTGCTGGCAGGGGTGGCTGCCGGGCTGCTGTGGTGGGCGCTGGCACCGCGGGCGACCTTCGAGGTCACCGCGGACGGCCTGGTCCCCGTCGGGCACCCGTCGGCCGAGCTGCCCTTCGCCGACGACGGCGTCCTCACCCTCGTGCTGGCCGGCATCGGGCTGGTGGCCGGGCTGGTCGCCTGGCGCCTGCGCCGCCGGCGCGGGGTCGCCACCGTGCTCGCGCTCGCCGTCGGCACGGTGCTGGCGTCGCTCGCCGCCTGGCAGCTCGGCGAGCTGCTCGGCGCCGGTCCCTCGCCGGCCGAGCTCGCCGCAGTGGGCACCCGCGTGATCACGCCGCTGCGGCTCGGCTCGCCCGCGGCGCTGGCGGTGGCGCCGTTCCTCGCCGTCCTGGGCTACGTGGTCTCCACGCTGCTCACCGCGTCCGAGGACCTGGACCGGCCCGATCCGGTCCCGGTCGCCCCGAACGCCGGCCACCCGCTGCCCGAGGCCACGGCCGCCGAGGACGTCCTGCGCTCCTAGGCGACGCCCGGACGGCGACCCCTCACAGCGGTGTGTTGGTTGGTTGACGGTAGGCGGCCGGCGGAGTACTCCGGCCGGTGTGCGGGCGTATTCGATGGATCTGCGTGAGCGGGTGGTGGCCGCGGTCGATGCGGGGATGACCCAGTCGCAGGCGGCGGCGGTGTTCGGGGTGTCGCTGCGGACCGTGAAGCGCTACCTGGCCCGTCGGCGGGCGACCGGCAGCCTGGCGGCGAGCGAGCAGCGGCACGGGCCGGAGCCCAGACAGCGCCGGCGGCTGCACGCGTGGCTGCCGGCTCGGTTGGACGCCGCGGCCGATGCCACGCTGGCCGAGCACGTGGCCGCATTCGTGGCTGCCGGCGGTGAGCCGGTGTCGCTGGCGAGCATGTCGCGGGCGATCGCCGGCCTGCCGCCCGGGCCCGGCACGGAGCTGACCGCGGGTGGGCGGCGGCGGCGGGCGGGGCGGCCGTTGAAGCAAAAAGCCTGACCGCCACCGAGCGCGACGAGGACGCGCGCGCCCGGTGGCGGGAGCAGATGGACACCATCGATCCGGCGCGGCTGCTGTTCGTCGACGA
>DATIMX010000453.1:0-3215 GCA_035474935.1 Geodermatophilus sp.
GGGCGTGGCGCGAACCGGAGCTCGTGCGCGCGTGGTGGGGCCCGACCGGGTTCACCTGCCCGCGCGCCGATCTGCGGTTCGCCGAGGGGGAGGCCAGCGTGGTGACGATGCGCGCGCCCGACGGCACGGACGTGCACAACCTCTGGACCTACCGGCTGATCCGGCCGTACGCGCGGATCGAGTTCGACTCCCGGTTCTGCGACGAGGACGGCAGTGCGGTGTCGCCGTCCGACGTCGGCCTACCGCCCGCGGTACCCGAGGTCGTGCCGCACGTGGTGACCCTGGCTGCCCGCGGCGACACCGGGACGTTGCTGGCGGTCGAGGAGTCCGGCTACCGGCCGGGCCCGGTGTTGGACATGTCGCGGCAGGGGCAGGAGCAGTGCCTGGAGAAGCTGGCGGCCGCGGTCGAGGAGCGGTGATGCCCGCTCCCGCTGTCGCTGGTCACCGTCGACCGGCGGAACGCGGACCGGCACGGGGAACCCGTGTCGGCGGTCAGACCCGCCCGGCGAGGTAGTCACGGCGCCGGTCCGCGGGCAGCCGTTCGATCGCGTAGCGCAGCATCGTGCGCGGCATGCGCCGGTAGCGTGGCGCGAGGAAGGTCTCCGCCCGGACGCGGTCCCGGTTCGCGACCTCCCGCAGCATCCACCCCACGGCCTTCTGCACCAGGTCCGCGGGGTCGGTGAGCAGCCGGTCGGCCAGCCGCAGGGTCGCCTCGGGACGGCCCGCCCGGACGCCGGCGAACGTGGCCATCACCGCGATGCGGCGGTCCCACACCGACGCCGACGCGGCCAGCTCGTCGAGCAGTGCCCCGTCGTCGGCCCGGTCGCGCTCGAGCAGCCAGGGGCCGAGCAGGTACGGCGCCGAGGCGTCCACCAGGTCCCAGTTGTCCACCCGGTCACGCCGGGCGAGGTAGAGCTCCACGATCCGGTCGCGCTCGTCGTCGTCCGCGCGCTCGAAGCGGTGGACGAGGACGAACAGCGCGGTGAGCCGCTCCTCGTGCCACGGGCTCCCCAGCAGCTCCTCGACGTCGGCCGGCGTCGCCGCCGCCGCGTGCCGCCGAGCGATCCGCCGCTGCGGCGGCACCGCGATCCCCAGGAACCGGTCACCCTCCCCGTAGCCGCCCGGCCGCGCCTGGAAGTAGCGGGCCATGGCCGCGGCCCGCTCCGGATCGGCCAGCTCGGCCAGCTCGGTGCGGATCGCCCCGGCGGATCCGATGTCGGGCCGGGTGCGTGCGCGCGGGCTGTCGGTCACGGCGCCTCCCGGGTGCCGGCGCAGCGCGGCGCCTCCGTCCTGGAGCCGAGAGTAGGGCAGCACCCGCCGTCCGAACTCGGGACATCGCTGTCCGAGTCAGCGGGACACTCCCTTCCTCGTACGCAGAGCGGACCCCCGACGGTCCACGCCTCAGCCGCAGTCGGGACGAGCCTCGCCAGGCCACGCCCGGGGGAGGATGACTCCCTCGACATGGCAAGCTCCGGGATGGAGGTCCGCCGTGGATGAGGTCGAGGTGGCCGGGCTCCGCATCGCCTACGAACGCGCGGGGCACGGGCCGCCGCTGGTCTTCGTGCACGGGATCGTGGGCGACGCGCGCGGCACCTGGGGCCGCCAGCTCGAGGCGTTGTCCGACGACTTCACCGTGGTGGCGTGGGACGGGCCGGGCACCGGACGGTCCGCCGATCCACCGGAGTGGTTCCGCATGCCGGAGTTCGCCGATTGCCTCGCCGGGTTCGTGGCCGCTCTGGGGCTTCGGCACCCCCACCTTGCCGGGATCTCGTTCGGAGGAGCGGTGGCGCTCGAGCTCTACCGGCGCCACCCAGCCGTACCCCGGACGCTCATCCTGGCGGACGCCTACGCCGGTTGGGCCGGATCGCTGTCCCCCGAGGCGGTCGCCGATCGCTTGCGGTTCAGCCTCGATGTGGCGGATCTGCCGCCGGACGACTTCGTCGAGTCGCTGCTCCCCGGCATGTTCTCGAGCTCCGCAGCCCCGGAGCGAGTGGCCGCGTTCGCGGCGACGGTGCGGGAGTTCCACCCCGTCGGGTTCCGCGCGATGGCCCTGGCCTCCGCCGAGGCGGACCTGCGTCCCGTGCTGGGCCTCGTATCCGTGCCGACGTTGGTGCTGTGCGGCGATCAGGACATGCGCGCACCGCTCCCGGTATCCGAGGCCCTGCACGCGGCCATCCCCGGCTCTCGGCTGGTCGTCCTGGACGACGTCGGTCATGCCAGTGCGGTCGAGGCGCCCGAGCGATTCACCGCGGCCATCCGCGAGTTCCTGGGCAGGACCGGTCCTTGACACCCGTCCTGCCGCTCCGCGGCGGATCCCGGCGCACGGGTCATCCGCCGCTGCGCCCTGCGCCCGACCGTCGACGGGCGCCGTCCCCTCCGCCGGATCCAACCGGGGCAGGACCCGGGTGACGGAGGACTCGAGCATGGCGACCCGCTCCTCCGAGAGCCCGTCGCCGGGGAGCTGGGCACCGGCGACGCGGTCCGCTGCACCGCCACCGGCACCGGCGGCCAGCGGGTCACCGCCACCGAGGCCGCCGAGGTCCTCGTGTGGGGAGTGCCCGCGACCGTCACTGCCTGGACCATCCCCCTCACCAGAGGAAGGAAGACGCCGTGACCGAGAAGGACCCGAAGGTCGTGGACAACCCCGAGTCCCACCGTTTCGAGGTGCTCGTGGACGGCGAGGTCGCCGGGTTCGCCGAGTACCGGCGGACGACGTCCTCGGTGGCCTTCACCCACACCGTCATCGACCCGGCCTTCGAGGGCCGAGGGCTCGGCTCCGTGCTCGCCCGGGGCGCTCTGGACGCCACCCGCGAGGCGGGGTCCCCGGTGCTGCCGTACTGCCCGTTCATCCGCGGCTACATCCAGCGCCACCCGGCCTACCTCGACCTCGTCCCCGCCGACCGCCGAGCCGGGTTCGCACTCGCTCCCGCATCCGACCAGCCCGACCACCCCTGACGGTCCCCACCTCCCCACAGCCCGGCCGCCGGGGCATCGTCCGGCGACCGGCTCACCTCCGACCCGAGGAGACATCCCAGATGACGACCACCACCCCCGACCCGGCCGCCCTGGAAGCCGAGCGCGCCCGGATCCGCGACGCCCACCTGAAGCCGGCCGGTGAACGGCCGGCGTCGACCGCCCGCGGTCTGCACCACACCGCGCTGATCAGCAGCGACGTCGAACGGACCGTCCGCTTCTACCAGGACGTGCTGGGCTTC
>DATIMX010000454.1:0-5482 GCA_035474935.1 Geodermatophilus sp.
CGGGGCCCACCGCCCGCGATCGACGCGGTGACGTCCCGCCCGAGCAGCGCCGACGCCGCACCCGCCGGTGCCGCCGGGTGCTGGGCTGCCCACGGCAGGCGGTGCGGGGCGGTGGCGGGACCGCAGGACGGTCCTCGTCACGGAAGCCGCCACCCCCCGTAGGGCGCGTCCGGGGCGAGCGGCGGGACCTCGGTTCCCGTCCGGGCGGTGAAGGCGGCGGGGTCGACCAGGTGGACCGACCACGGCGGCTCCGGTGGCGCGCCGTCCCGCTGCGCCCAGATCTCCAGCCCGCTGCAAGCGGGGGCATCCGGCCCAGGAGGGACACGGATGAACGACCACCATCCCCCGGCGGGTCGCGCGATGCCCTCCAGGGCGCGTCGCGGCGGCACCGGCAGGACGGTGAGGTCGCCGGCGGCGTCCGTTGCCGCGCCACCCGCCACGGCGTCCGTGGGTCCGCCCGGTTGCAGGTGCGCGAGGACCCGCACCGCCCATCCGGGCGCGTCCAGCGGCCGGGACAGGCCGATCCACACCGCTTCCCCCTCGGGAACCGGGACGACCAGGCCGCGCGGACCCTCCTGGACCACCGGCAGCGCCCCCCAGCTGCGGGGCAGGTCCCGCACGACCGCCGGTCCTGGGCACGGGTACCGCTGGAAGGACATCGACAGCGTGTCGGCGATGGGAAACGCGTACAGCATCTCCGGCACTCCCCCGGTGGTCATGGGGACGCGGTCCGCGCCTCCCAGAGGCCCGTCGCGGCGGTCGCGGGGATCCCGAGGCGGCGGGCGGCCTCCCGGACCCCCGACGGGACGGCCGGTGCCTCGCCGCACCGGCCCGGGCCGGACCGCGGCCCCTCGCGGCCGCGGGCGGCGGCCGCGAGGGGCGGGGCCGCCCCGTCGCTCTGGCCGAGACCGTCGACCCACTGCTGGAGCTGACGGTCGTGCGCCTGCTTGGTCGCCGCGTCCGCTGCCCAGACGAAGAGCGGCCCGATCCGGGTGGAGGCGTGGACCCGCGCCCAGGTTCCCACGGGCACCAGTTCGGGACGGTCGTAGGAGGCCACCACGACCAACTGCCAGCTCGCGCTGAACATCGGCGGGGCGCCGAACGGCCGGGTGGCACGCAGGGCCGGGTCCGCGCACCGCAACGACAGCGCTTCCACGTCGGGGTGCTCGTCGATCAGCAGGCCACGCAGCCGGGTCACGGCCCGGTCGAACACAGCGGCGCGACCGCTCTCGATCCCCGCGGGGCCCGCCATCGCCCGCAGCAGCAGGTGACAGCCGATGATGCCGGCGATCGGGTCCTCGTACTCCTCGAGCAACGCGCGGCGCAGTTCGCCCCCGCGTCCGCCGCTGAAGGCGTCCCGGCCCTGGTCCAGCGCCAGCCGTGCGCCCTCGACGACCTGGTCCTGTTCGGGTGCGGCCGGGGCTGCCGGGCGGCGCATGAAGAGCGCCACGTCATCCGGCTGGACCACGCCCTCCGCCCCGCCCTGCTCCTCGTCGCGCCAGCCGCCGCCCAGACCGGTGGTGCGCCGCAGCACGACCTGGGTGACCCACCCCGGGGAGACGACGACCGATCCCTCGAAGGCGCCGTGACCCAGCTCCTGCCGCAGGGTGTACGTCCCTGGCGCGACGGGCCGTTGCCAGACGGCCACCGGCTCCGGGTCCGCGACGGCCGGTCCACTCCCACCGAGGTCGGCCACGACCTCTCCCGCCGGGTCCAGCAACTCCAGTCCGCCCAGTGGGTGCGGCAGGGCCGGGGTGGCGTCACCGGGGTGCTCGATGCTGTAGCGCCCCATCACCGACATCGCCGACGCGCCACCTGCGGCGTTGGCGCCGGGACCCTCCCGTGCGGCGGTGAACAGCGCGGAGTGCTGCTCGTCGGTCCCGGCGCCCCCCGGTAGGGGCGCCGCGGACAGCAGCGCGGGTCCGTCCGCGGCGACGACCAGGTCCCGGTCCAGGAGGACCACCTGCTCCGCGGCGGTGGTGAGGTCGCGGCCGAACAACGTCCGGACCTTGTAGACCCCGGGCGCCTCGGTCTCCCTCAGCTGCCCGGTCTGGGTGAGCACGCGTTGGAACTCCGGATCGACGACGACGACCGTCGTGGCCGGATTGGCGACGTCCACCTCGAGGCAGAACAGCTCCGATCCGTCGCACGGGACCACGGCCGGGCCGGAGCCGTCCACGGTGACCTGCACGGCCCCTGCGCCGGCCACCTGGAAGCCCTGGCGGAGCCCGGCGTCGGGGACGTCGACCACGTAGAGCCCGCGCACCAGCTGCCCCGTCCACTCCGGTCCCGTGAGTTGCTGGCCGACGACCTGCCGGTGCGGCGCTCCCGACCAGAGGCGCAGCTCCTGGCCGGCGGACGCCGTCGGGAGCGAGAGGGTCACGTCGTAGACCGGCCGGGCGGGGAACCGTGCGAAGTCCATGCCCTCGTCAGCCCGCACGAACGGCTGCAGGTCGACCGCGGCGGTCCGCTTCACCGCCGGCGGCAGGTACTCGGCCATCGCGTTGTGCAGGAAGTCCTGCAGGCTCTCCCCGGTGACCCGGCCGCGGCGATCAGCAGCCCCGCCCCGCAGGCCCGCCAGCAGCGTCCAGGTGAAGACCCCGTGCACCTCCCCGTCCGGCATCGCGACCTCGAGCGCGCTCTTGGTCTGCGCGGCCACCGAGATGAACGCCGGTCCCGGGACCGCCGTCCCCAGCTGGACCCGCAGCGGCACCGGCTGGACGGGGATGGACTGCTGGTAGTTCATGCAGGCGTCCACCCACAGCACCGACTGCTCGAACCGCTGCGCCTTCCGGAACCAGCGCAGCCAGGCGTGCACGTACACGTGCGAGGGGCTGAGCTGGCTCGCCTCGGCGGTGAAGACCGCCGCCTCCTCCAGGTCGGGGGCGAACCCGTGCCCGGAGAAGTACAGGTACAGGCGCCGGCCGGGGCTGCCGCGCGTCCGCTTCTCCAGGTCCTCCAGCGCCTCCTTGATCCGTTGGCTGGCCGGCTGGGGGTCGGCGTCGTCCGCCACGCAGTCCGCCGTCCGGATCAGGACGACGTTGTCCGCCGGCAGCCGCCCACCGGCCTCGTCCACGAGCCAGTCGCGGACGGCGCGCGCGTCGTGGTCGGGACCGTGCAGGTCGGCGGCGACCCCCTCGGCCGCCAGTTGCGGATAGTGCGAGATGCCGACGACCAGGGCGTGGTCGCCGACCATGCGGCCGCCCGGAGCAGCCGTCACCAGGGATAGGCCTTCTTGATGAAGTCCACGTCGGTCGAGGACAGCTCGCGGTTGAACCCGACGGAGAAGCCGTCCGTCGTCCAGGACGCGGGGATCGGATACATCATGATCGAGTCCCGGTCCACCGGCGTGCTCTCGAGCTGGGCCGGGTCGTAGCGCGCGAAGATGTTGTTCTCGATGGTCTGCGGGTCCCAGTTGTTCGGCGGACCGGAGAGGTCGGCGATCACCGCATCGCGGTTCCAGGCGATGGGGTGGTTGGGGTTCTGGTGCTCGTGGATCAGGCCGAGGGCGTGACCGAACTCGTGGAGGACCACGCGGCGCAGCTCGTCGTCCGGTGAGTCGGGGGTGAGCCAGCCGTAGTTCATCGTCGGCTGGCCGACGTCGATCTGCTGCGCCACCGTGCCGAGGTAGGACCAGGATCCGGCTCCCTCGCTGAAGGCGATCCGCACGTCGCCGCGGCCGTCACCGCCGAACCGGAGCCCGACGTTGGCCATGTCGGGGCCCACCCACTCCTCGGCGACGGCGCGGACACGGTCCTGAAGGGTCTCGTCACCGCCGAGGAACTGCACGCTGATCTGCGTCCCCAGCGGCCACTTGAACTCCTCGACGAGGGCCGCCTTCGTCCCGAGCTCGGTCGGCCGATCAGCGATGGCGATGCAGTAGTGGCGGGCGTTCTCGGCCATGAGGGCCTCCTACGGTCTGCGCCCGGCCGTACCGCCGCGTACGGGTGACGACGGCGGCCGGACGATCTCGAACGGGGTGTCCGCACGCTAGGGCCGCGCCGTCACCGCACCGTGACCGCGCCGTCATCGGCGACAGCCGCGTCGGCACTGCCCACAGGCGGCCGGCCGAGGCAGCCGTCACGAGAACCGGAACGGGATGGGCATGCCCGCGTCCTGGTCGTACCCCCGGATCGTCACGGTGCCTCGGGCCTGGTCCATGACCAGCGACGTCTACGTCGGCCGCAAGGTCGCAGTCACCGGCCCCGCCGCAGTGCTCGAGGCGCCGGACACCCAGGCCCTCGATGTCTCTGAACGCGGCCGGAGGGACACCCGGTTGTCCTGGGATCTGCGGCAGGGACACCGAACCGCTCTCGCCGAACCGACCGGCGCGGAAGACCGGCAGCGCCGGGGTCTCGCGTACACCGGGTGATGGTGTAGGGCTGATGCGTGAGCGGTCGGGGGGTCGACTTCTTCGTCAGTCACGCGGGGCGGGACACCGCGTGGGCGGAGTGGCTGGCCTGGCAGCTGGAGCAGGCCGGCTACCGCGTCGAGCTGGACGTGTGGGACTGGGCGCCGGGTGAGGACTTCGTGGCCTGCATGCAGACGGCCCTGGAGTCCGCCGATCGGCTGCTGGCGGTGTGCACCGAGGCCTACGTCGCGTCCGTGTTCGGCGGCGCGGAGCTGCGCGCGGCCTTCGCCGGGTCCACGGCGGTCCAGGGGCGCATCGTGCCGGTGATCGTCGAGCCGGTTTCCGTGCCGACGCTGTTCGCGCCGCTGATCCCGCTGGACCTGACCGGCCTGGACGAGGCGGCCGCGGCGGTCCGGCTGCAGGACCGCCTCGCCTCGGCGCGACCGTCCCGCCCACCGCCGTACCCCGACCGGCCGTCGGTGCCGGTCGGTCGGCCTGGGTTTGCCGGCGCGCTGCCCGCGGTGTGGAAGGTGCCACCCCGGAATCCGTGCTGCACCGGCCGCGACGGCCTGCTCGCCGAGCTGCGCCGCCGGCTGCACGCCGGGGAGGACGCACTGGTGGTCCAGACGCTGTACGGGCTGGGCGGGGTGGGCAAGACCCAGCTGGCGACCGAGTACGCCCACCGGTTCGCCGCCGACTACGACCTGGTGTGGTGGATCGACGCCGAGCAACCCGTGCTCATCGGCGACCAGCTCGCGCGGCTCGCCACCCGACTCGGCCTGCCGGCCGGGCCGACCGTGGCCGACACCGTCGACCGGCTGCGGGCAGAGCTGCGCGGCCGGGTCCGATGGCTTCTGATCTTCGACAACGCTGAGCGGCCGGCCGAGGTCGCCGACTACCGGGCTGCCGGGGCCGGGCATGTGCTGATCACCTCCCGCTTCCCCGGCTGGGGGGCACTCGGCGGGCGGATTGAGGTCGACGTGCTGGCCCGGGCGGAGACGGTGGCGCTGCTGAGGGCCTGCATCCCGACGATGAGCGCGGAACTGGCCGACGAGCTCGCCGCCGAACTCGGGGACCTGCCGCTGGCCGCCGCCCAGGCCGCCGGCTACCTGGAGGCCTTCCACGTCGGGT
>DATIMX010000455.1:0-8807 GCA_035474935.1 Geodermatophilus sp.
GGACGCGGTGCGGACGAGCACCGCCGACCCGGCGTGGCACACCCGGTTGCCGCGGTACGCCCGCGGCGCGGTCGGCCGGGTGGTCGAGCTCGCCGGGCACCACCCCCTCGCCGACGACCGGGCCCGCGGCCTGCCGGGCACGACGCAGGCCGTCTACCACGTGCGGTTCGCCGCCGCGGACCTGTTCGGCGACGGCGACCACGCCGTCACCGTGGAGCTCTGGGAGGACTACCTGGAGCCCGCCGACCCCCAGGGAGGGACACCATGAGCGGAGAGCACCACGGCAGCTCGGCGATCTCCGAGCGGGTCCGGCACGTCGAGGCCCTGCTCGAGGCGCGCGGCCTCGTCGACGAGGGCGAGATCGACCGGCGCATCGACGAGTTCCTCGCCGGGGGCTCCCCGGCCAACGGGGCCCGGATCACCGCGCGCGCCTGGGTGGACCCGGACTTCCGGGACCGGCTGCTCGCCGACGCCAACACCGCGATCCGGGAGCTCGGGCTGTCGATGTCCGGCGGGCTGCAGGAGCAGCGGCTGAAGGTCGTCGCCAACACCGAGGACGAGCACAACGTGGTGGTCTGCACGCTGTGCTCCTGCTATCCGATCGCGCTGCTCGGCCCCTCCCCGGCCTGGTACAAGAGCGAGGCCTACCGGTCCCGGGTCGTCCGGGACCCGCGCGGCGTGCTGCGGGAGTTCGGGCTCGAGCTGCCGGCCGGGACCCGCATCAGCGTGTGGGACGCCAGCGCGGAGTCCCGGTACATGGTCGTCCCCCGCCGGCCCGAGGGGACCGACGGGATGACGGAGGAGCAGCTCGCCGGCCTGGTCACCCGCAAGGGCCTGATCGGGACCGCCGCCGTCTGAGGGCCCGCGGGTCAGCCGGAGGAGCGTTCGCGCAGCAGGTTCTTCTGCACCTTGCCGGTGGAGGTCTTCGGCAGGTCCCCGTAGACGAACCGCTTGGGGACCTTGAACCCGGCCAGCCGCGACCGCACGAAGGCGGCGAGCTCCTCGTCGGTGACCTCGCTCCCGGGCCGCAGCGTCACGTGGGCGACCGGGACCTCCCCCCACTTCTCGTGGGGCTCGGCGACCACGGCGGACTCCAGGACGGCGGGGTGGGCGTCCAGCGCCCGCTCGACCTCCACCGAGGAGATGTTCTCGCCGCCGGAGATGATGATGTCCTTGCTGCGGTCCCGGATCTCCAGGTAGCCGTCCGGGTGGACGACCGCCAGGTCCCCGGTGCGGAACCAGCCGGGGCCGCCGTCCGGCCCCGGCAGCGTCGCCTTCGCCGTCGCCTCCTCGTCCTGGTAGTAGCCGAGCATGACGTCGTTCCCGCGGGCGACGATCTCCCCGATCGTCTCCCCGTCGCGGGGCACGTCCGCGCCGTCCTTCCCCACCACCCGCAGCGGCTCGGCGACCACGTTGGCGACACCCTGCCGGGCCTTGAGCTCGGCCTGCCGCTCGCCGGGGAGGTCGTCCCACTCCGGGTGCCACTGGTTCACCGCGACCGGCCCGTAGGTCTCGGTGAGCCCGTACAGGTGGGTGACGTCCATGTTCAGCGCGGACATCCGGGCCAGCAGGGTCGGCGTGGGCGGCGCGCCGCCGGTCTGCACCGCGACGCGCGGGGAGACCGGGCCGGCCTCCGCCTCCTCGGCGTTGGCGATCATGGTCAGCACGGTCGGCGCCGCGCTGAAGTGGGTGATGCCCTCGGTGCGCAGCAGCTGCCAGATGCGGGCGGGCTCCACCCGGGGCAGGCACACGTGGGTGGCGCCGCCGGCCGACACCGCCCAGGGGAAGCACCAGCCGTCGCAGTGGAACATCGGCAGCGTCCACAGGTACTGGCTGCCGGGTCCCAGTCCGGTGTGCAGCGCCATCGCCATCGCCTGCAGGTAGGCGCCCCGGTGGCTGTACATGACGCCCTTGGGCCGGCCGGTGGTGCCGGAGGTGTAGTTGAGCGCCAGCAGGCCCCACTCGTCCGCGCACGGCCGCGCCAGGGGCTCGGCCGAGGCCAGCAGTTGCTCGTACTCGTCGGCCTCGCCGCCGGCCACCACGACGGGGATCCCCACCGCCGCGGCGACCTCGGTGGCGGTCGCGGCGAACGCGGCGTCGGCGACGAGGACCACGGCGCCGGAGTGCCGCAGGATGTACTCCAGCTCGCCCGCCTTCAGCCGCGTGTTGAGCGGGACCAGCACCGCCCCTGCCCACGGCACGCCGTTGTGCAGCTCGAGCATCGCCGAGCTGTTCGTGCACAGCGCGGCCACCCGGTTCCCCGGTGAGACGCCGCGGGCCGCCAGGGCCCCGGCCAGCCGGCGCGAGCGGTCCGCGAACTCGCGGTAGGTGAACCGGCGGTCCCCGTCGACCACCGCGGTGCGCTCGGGGAACACCCGCGCGGAGCGATCGAGGAAGGCGGTCGGGGTCAGCGGGGCGGAACTGAAGGTCGCCACCTGGTCCTCCTAGGGCGCGGTGCGGACGGTCCCGGTGAGGGGATTGTGGCCATCGTCACCGCCCCGCGCGCGCCCGGCCGGTCAGGTCTGCAGCAGGGCCCAGAGCACGCAGAGGGCCAGCAGCACGCCGCTGACCACCCAGGCCGCCGAGGCCGGTCCGTCGGCGCGCACGTCAGACCATCCCGAACTGCTCGCTGTGCACCCGGTCCGCGGGCACGCCCAGCTCGCCGAGCGAGGCGCGGACCGCCCGCACCGTCTCCTCGCGGGAGCAGACGAAGTACTGCAGCGAGCGCGCGTGCGGCGGCAGGTGGCGGGACAGCAGCGCGGCGTCGATGCGGCCGCGCTCGCCCGGCCAGCCCTCGGACGCCCGGCTGATCACGTGCACCACCCGCAGGTCCAGCCGGCCCCTCAGCCGCTCGAGCTGGCGGATGCCGGTGATCTGGTCCTCGCTGCGGTTGCCGAGGAACAGCCACACCGGACGCCGGTCGCCCTGGTCGGCCAGCGTGGCCAGCATGCTGAGGAACGGCGTGACGCCGACACCCGTGGCCAGGAAGACGTAGCCCATGCCCGGGTGCCGGTCGAGGGTGAACGAGCCGTGCGGACCGTCGACGTAGACGGTGTCGCCCACCCGCAGCCGGCGGATGGAGCGGGTGAAGTCGCCGACCTGCTTGATCGTGAACTCGACGCGGGGCCGCAACGCGCTCGAGGAGATCGAGAACGGGTGGTAGGTCGGGGTGAAGGGCACCCGGCCGGGGAGGATCCAGGCGAACTGCCCGGCCGTGAACGACCACGGCCGCCCGCCGTGCCGGTGCGCGGGCTCCAGGCCGACGGTCACGGCGCCGCCGGGCTCGGGCCACAGCTCCACCACCCGCCAGGGACGGCGCCACAGCTGCAGCGGCTTGACCAGCCGGACCCACACCGCCAGCCACAGGAAGGCCGCGGCGTAGACGATCCAGCCGATGCGCACCCACGGCGCGCTCATCCAGTTGCCGACGAGGAAGGCGTGCACCAGGCCGGCCAGCACGATGGTGACGCCGAGCAGCGAGTGCAGCACGTGCCAGACCTGGTACGGGATCCGCAGCCCCCGCCGCCAGATCGAGGTCACCATCAGCAGCCCGAGCGCGAGCACCGACAGCCAGGCGAACTGGGCCCGCAGCGGCGCGTCGGCGACGTCGAGCAGCACCAGGTACCGGTCGTCGGCGAGGAACAGCAGCACCGGGTGCCCGAACGCGGCCACGACGGCCAGCGCCGACATCTGCTTGTGGTACCGCAGGACGGCGTCGATGCCGAAGGGGGCCGTGGCCCGGGAGAACCGCGCGGCCAGGGCGAACTGCAGCCCCATCACCGAGAGGGCCAGGAAGCCCAGCGCCACGGAGAGGTCGACGAGGAAGCCGCGCCCGGGCCGGACGGCGGTGAGACACAGGGCCAGCGGGGCGGCGGCGAGCAGCGCGTGCAGCGCCGTCCAGCCCACCGCCTGCGCGCGGGTCGAGGGCGCGGCCCGGCGGGTGACCGGCACGGGGATCTCGCCGGTGAGGTCCGAGACGCGCGGCCGGTCGAGGACCGTCGTCACCGGCGGGCTCCCGCGGTGGTGCGACGCCGGAGGGCAGGGTGCATGAGGGCGTTCTCCAGTGCGTACGGGCGTCAGGCGCACCCGGGCTCCGAGCACCCGGGCGGCGGTCGTCCGGGCGACACGGCGCTCCGGCGGGCCACCCCCGCACCGCGCGACGCGAGAGCCCCGTGGCCCCCGCGGCGTGCGGCCCCCCATGACGGGCGGTGTCCGGTCGAGGACTCTAAGTGAGTCCTGCTGTGCGCCGTCAAGCCCGGGACGGACCGGTCCGACGACGACGCAGGTCAGCGCCCAGGGTGGGTCCGCTCACACCGCTCCCCGAGGTGCGTCGCTCGGCGCGTCGTGGTCACCTGGGGTCGCTGCGGGAGGTCGGGTGCGAGGACGGGAGGGTGCCGTGGCACGGGTCCACCTGCTGGCGACCGGGGGCACGATCGCCAGCCGCCGCACCGACGACGGGCTGTCGGCCACCACGCCGGCCGCCGAGCTGCTGGCCGCTGCCGGGCCGCTCCCGGGCCTGGAGGTCACCGTCAGCGACCTCACGACGGTGCCGAGCTTCGCGCTCACCGGCGCCGACGTGCGGGGGCTGCTCCGCGCGGTGCGGGAGCGCCTGGCCGACGGCGTCGACGGCGTCGTGGTCACCCACGGCACGGACACGATGGAGGAGTCGGCGTTCCTGGCCGACCTGGTGCACGACGACCCGCGGCCGGTGGTCTTCACCGGCGCGCAGCGGCCGTTCGACGCGCCGGCCCCCGACGGCCCGGCGAACCTCGCCGACGCACTCCGGGTCGCCGCCGACCCCGCGGCCCGGGACCTCGGTGCGCTGCTCGCCTTCGACGGCCTGGTCTTCGCCGCCCGCGGGGTGCGCAAGGTGGAGACCCTGCGCGGCGCGGCCTTCGGCGCCCCCGGCCGCGGACCGGTGCTGCGGGTCGCGGGCGGTGCCGTCGTCCCCCTGGGGCGGCCGCCGCGGCCGCCCGCGCTGCCGCTGGACCTGGCCGCCGACCTGCCGCGGGTCGACGTCGTCGCCTGCGCCCAGGGGTCGGACGACGCCCTGCTGCGCGCCGCGGTCGCGGCCGGCGCCGCCGGGGTCGTGCTGGAGGCGTTCGGGGCGGGCAACGTCCCGCCGCCGGTGGCCGCCGCGGCGGCCGAGCTGGTCGCGGGCGGCGTGCCGGTCCTGGTCTGCTCACGGGTGCCGTCGGGCCCGGTCGCCCCGCTCTACGCCGGGGGCGGGGCGAGCCTGGCGCGCGACGGCGCCCTGTTCGGCGGGGACCTGAGCCCGTGGCAGGGGCGGCTGCTGCTGGCCGCCGCCCTGGCGCTGGACCCGCAGGACCCGGGGCGGGTCCTCGCCGGCCGGCTGTGAGCACCGACGGATCGAGAGGGGAACGGGCATGGCCAAGGAGATCTTCGTGTCCTTCGGCGTCGACATCGACGCCGTCGCCGGGTGGCTGGGGTCCTACGGCGGGGAGGACTCCCCCGACGACATCTCGCGCGGGCTGTTCGCCGGCGAGGTGGGCGTGCCGCGCATCCTCGAGCTGTTCCGCCGCGAGGGGCTGACCCAGACGTTCTTCTGGCCGGGCCACTCCATCGAGACGTTCCCGGAGCAGTTCGACGCCTGCGTGGCGGCCGGCCACGAGATCGGCGTGCACGGCTACAGCCACGAGAACCCGATCGCGATGACCCGCGAGCAGGAGACGGCGGTGCTGGACCGCTGCATCGACCTGATCGAGAAGCGGGCCGGACGCCGCCCCACCGGGTACGTCGCGCCGTGGTGGGAGTTCTCCCGCGTCACCAACGAGCTGCTGCTGGAGCGGGGCATCACCTACGACCACTCGCTCATGCACCGCGACTTCGAGCCCTACTACGTCCGCGTCGGCGACAGCTGGACGAAGATCGACTACTCGCAGCCGGCGGACACGTGGATGCAGCCGCTGGTCCGCGGCCGGGAGACCGAGCTGGTGGAGATCCCGGCGAACTGGTACCTCGACGACCTGCCGCCGATGATGTTCGTCAAGACGAGCCCCAACAGCCACGGGTTCGTCAACCCGCGCGACATCGAGCAGATGTGGACCGACCAGTTCGACTGGGTCTACCGCGAGCAGGACTACGCGGCGTTCACCATGACCGTCCACCCCGACGTCTCCGGGCGGCCGCAGGTCCTGATGGCCCTGGAGCGGATCATCGCCCACATCAAGGGGCACGAGGGCGTGCAGTGGGTGACCTTCGACGAGATCGCGCAGGACTTCCTGCGCCGCTCGCCCCGCCCGGCCTGACGCGGTGTGCGGCGCCTGCGGCACCGGCCGGGCCACCGTGCCGTGGGAGGACGTGCTGGCCGGGGCCGGTCCCGCGGAGCGCGCCGCCCGAGCCGGTGCCGTCGGCCGGCTACTGACCGGCCGGCGGCTGCGGGTCACGCCCTGGCGCGGCGGCTACCTGCTGGCCACGGCGACCGGCGCCGCTCGCCCGGTGGCCTCGCTCGACGAGCTCTGGGCGGCCGTGGGGCGGGACGGCGCGCCCCCGGGCGAGCAGCGCTGGGCCCGGGCGCCCGTGCCGGCCGGATGGGACCGGCAGGCGGCCACCGTCTGGATCTCGGCCGCGGCGCGGGCCGGCACGCTCACCGCGGCGGCGCTGCCCGGTGGTGTGGTGGAGTTCCGGGACGGCGGCGCGGCGCACGTCGTCCCCACGTCCGGGACGGCGGAGGTCGGCGTCCTCGGGTCGGAACCGGAGGCCGCGCTCACCGACCTCCTGGAGTTCGCAGGGCGCAGTTGACAGTGGTGCGTCGGTCGGTCGGCGGTGATGGGTCCGGTGTCGACCGATGCCGCAGCCAGAGCTGTTGTCCACCGCTCCTGGGCTGCCACCGCTCCTGGGCTGCCACGCCCTCTGCAGTCACGAGCTCGGCCCGTGTCGGTTCGTCGACATGGCGACGAGCCGACACGGCTCCTGTTGCGGGGTCAGACGGTATGGGGGCTGGGGCCCCGCCACGAATGATCGTGGGTTGCCGCGCAGGGGGCGGCCCTGGCGGTAGAGCCACAGGCGTGGGAGGCCCCAGTGATCGGTCAGCGTACGAGTGTCGGTCTGGATGTTCATGCCCGTTCGGTCGTCGGGTGTGGCTTGGATGTGCAGACCGGGGAGGTACTGCGGGCGCGGTTGACGCCGGCGCACGAGGACGTCATCGGTTGGCTGCGGTCGCTGCCGCCGCCGGTGAAGGCGACCTATGAGGCCGGGCCGACCGGGTTCGGGCTGGCCCGGGCGGTGCGGGCGGCGGGGATTGAGTGTCCGGTGGCCGCACCGTCGCGGCTGCTGCGCCCGTCGGGGGATCGGATCAAGACCGACGCGCGAGACGCGTTGCACCTGGCCCGGCTGCTGGCCGTCGGTGAGATCACGGAAGTGGCGGTGCCCGATGAGACCGAGGCCGCGCGTGATCTGGTGCGCGCCCGCGACGATGCCCGCGCGGATCTGGTGAGCGCCCGGCTGCGGGTGACTCATCTGTTGCTGCGCCAGGGCGTCGTCTACTCCGGCGGCACCCCGTGGACCCGGGAGCACGAGAACTGGCTGCGCACCCACCGGTTCGGTCGCCCGGCGCTGCAGGCGGCCTACGACGCCGCACTGGAGGCGCTGGCCGCGACCGAGGGTCGCCGGGACCGCCTGGATGAGGCGATCACCGGCATGGCGGCGGTCAGTCGCTTCACTCCGGTGATCGACCGGCTGGCCTGCCTGCGAGGGATCTCGACGTTGACCGGGTTCGGGCTGGCGGTGGAGATCGGTGACTGGCATCGGCTCTCGCCGATCACGATCGGCGCCTATCTGGGCCTGGTGCCCGGCGAGCACTCCACCGGGGGGAGCCGCTGGCAGCACGGGGTGACCAAGACCGGCAACAGCCACGTCCGCCGGCTGCTGGTCGAGGCCGCCTGGCACCACCGTCCGCCGTATCGGCCCTCGACGAAGCTGCAGCGCCGCTGGCAGCGCGCACCCGGTCCCGTGGTGGCCCACGCGGCGAAGGGCAACCGGCGGCTGCACGCCCGCTGGCAGTCCTTCGACGCCGGCCGCAAGCGCCCGGTGGTGGCCAACGCCGCCATCGCCCGGGAGTTGGCCGGCTGGTGCCAGGCGCTGGCGGTGATGCAGCCCGACGGCTGACCGGGCCCGTCCTCGCCGGCGACCAAGCTGCCCGGGAGCTCGCCCGCAGGTCAACGTCGTTCATGCTCGCTGCGCTGCGCGTGCTCCACGTTGACCTCTGACCGCGCCCCCGAGCCAGGGCGCCGTTGAGCGAGGACGAACGCCACGAACGTCCGTTGATGATCCCCGAGCCCGGTGACGGCAGCGTGAGGAGCGAATCCGCACCCGTTCTGTGAGCAGCCCAACGGGGCCACGCTCGATCTTCAGACCCGCGGCAGCGCTCCCGCCGAACACCCCGTCCTGCGGTTCCGACCCGCGCATATGAGCATGACCACGCGTCGACACCGACACGCTCGTCACCGCTCGGCATCAACGGCCGGAGGCAGCCCCTCGGGCGACGGCCGGAGGGGCTGCCTCACCCTGCCCCTAGAAAGGCGGATCCCCATATGAGAACGGGGGGACGACGAGGAGGTGCGAGGTGACGGCGACCCACCCAGCTGCCCCCGGCGGGGCCTTCCAGGTCAGCAGGGTCGTCGCGGCGCCGCCGGAGGCCGTGTGGGGGGCGTGGCGCGAACCGGAGCTCGTGCGCGCGTGGTGGGGCCCGACCGGGTTCACCTGCCCGCGCGCCGATCTGCGGTTCGCCGAGGGGGAGGCCAGCGTGGTGACGATGCGCGCGCCCGACGGCACGGACGTGCACAACC